>NZ_LWFX01001035.1:0-5864 GCF_001635175.1 Alcanivorax sp. HI0083
GAGCGACTTTATTTTTGATGCCCGCGAACAGGGTATGACGGCGCTGCTGGCGCTGGTGCCGCTGGCCGACGAAGACGGAGCGGCGTTGGCCGACCCGGGGTTGCTGGCCCAGTGGCAACGCTTTGTGGACCGCCAGCGCGACAGCCAGTTACTGCTGTGTGCCCCGGTGGCGGCAGAGAAGGAGCAGCAAGCCTGATGCACGAACCCGACAACGACACGCCGGCGCCTGGCGTGGACCTGCCGCGCTTTGCCGTGGTGGGCCACCCCAACAAGGGCAAGTCCAGCGTGGTGGCGACGCTGGCTCAGAACGACAGCATCGCCATCGCCATGGAGCCCGGCACCACCCGCGACAGTCACCGTTACCCCATGAAAGTGGATGACGTGACGCTGTATGAGCTGATCGACACCCCCGGCTTTCAGCGCCCCCGCAAGGTGCTGGCCTGGTTGCAGGGCCACAGCCTGTCCGCCTCGGATCGGCCGGAGACCGTGGCCGCTTTCGTGACCCAGCACCGTGATGACCCGCGTTACCACGACGAATGTGAATTGCTGCGGCCCATCGTGGAGGGCGCCGGGATCATCTATGTGGTGGATGGCTCCGTGCCCTATAACCGTGAGCACGAAGCGGAAATGAATGTTCTGCGCTGGACCGGCCGGCCCAGCCTGGCGCTGATCAACCAGATCGGCCCGGACGACCACAGCGCTGCCTGGGAAGCCGCGCTGGGCCAGTATTTCCAGATCGTGCGGCGCTTCGACGCGGTGCGTGCCCCGTTCGAAAAACACCTGGACCTGCTGCGCAGCTTTGGCCAGCTGGCGCCCCACTGGCGCGAACCGCTGGATGCGGCGCTGGAGTACCTGCAGGCCCTCAAGTTCGGCCGCGACAGCCAGGCCCTGGAGCGCATCGCCGATGCCCTGATCGACATGCTCGGCCACCAGGAAACCGCACGGTTGAGTGAGTTCGAAGACGTCAGCCCCCTGTTGCCCAAGCTGCAACAACGGTGGCAGAACTGGCAGCGTGAGCGCGAACAACGGCTGCGGGTGGCGGTGGAAGACCTGTACCAGCATCGCCGCCTGCAGCGTCAGGAAGAGGCGCTGGTCACCCCGCAAGGCGGTGACCTGTTCAGTGAGCGCACCCGTCAGCTATGGGGCATCAGCAAGACCCAGCTGGCCGCCGCCGGTTTTGGCGCCGGCGCCGTGGGCGGTGCCGGCATTGATGCGGTGGCGCTGGGGCATTCGTTGGGTGCCGGCGCGTTGATTGGCGGGTTATTGGGCGCCGCCGGCAGCTACTACTACAGCGACAAGCTCACCAAACTGAAATTCGGCCCGCTCAGTGGGGGATTCCGCGAAGCCGTCTACGGCCCCCTGCGGGACCCGCAGTTTGCCTATGTGGTGCTGGGCCGGGCACTGGTGCATTGGTATCAGGTCAGCCAGCGCAACCACGCCGGCCGTGATGTGCTGGTGGTTACCGGGGCGCAGGACCACTGGCTGACACAGATGGAGCGCAGCCATCGCAATGGCCTGCAAAAAAGCCTGCAGGCCCTGGCCAGCCGCCGCTTTGATCCCAGCAAACGCCAGCGGCTGATTGAGCAACTGGAGCTGGCCCAGCAGGCGTTCGCCCAGTGGCAGCTTAGGCCTTTTCAGGAATCCGGCGAAGCCTCTCCCAATTAAGCGATTAATATCAGTGGCATAGGGCCAACTCCCAAGCGGCGATAACTCAGCGACAACGGAATAGTTCATTTGTGTACTATTCCGTTGTATACTTTGTGAATCATGTTCATAAAGATTCAGGAGGGCTGTGTGAGCCGCTTCGACGCCACCGAAAATCGCATCAACCTGACCCATCAGCGCTTTCCCGGCTACCCCCGGGAACCGGCCATGCTGGTGCGGCTGGTCAAGGCCATCTCCCAGCACGTCCACGACACCGCCAACCTGGTGCTGCGCCAGTACGGGCTCAATCACACGGACTACAACGTGTTGATGATGCTGTACGGCTGCCAGCAGGAAGGCATGACCGTCACCCAGCTGCGCGATGCGGCGGCAGAGAAGTCGGCCAACGTGACCCGGGTGTGCAATATTCTCTGCGACCGGGGCTGGATGGCCCGCTATGCGGATCCCCAGGACCGGCGCCGGGTGTTGGTGTCCCTGACCCCGGAAGGGGAGGCGCTGGTGGAACAGTTTCTGCCGTCCATGTCGTCCCTGCTGAATCAGTACGGCGCCGCCTTCGATGCCCGGGAAACCGCCCAGTTGGAAAACCTGTTAAAGCGGTTGCTGGGGGTGGCCGAGCAGATCGAGCGCGAGCTGTGAGCGCGCCAGCATGAATGCCCGGCAGGAGACCGCCTCGCCCCGACCCTGGCTGATGGGCCAGTTGCGCGAAACCGCGCTGGACTGGCTCTACGTGGGCAAGGCGCTGCTGGCCATTTTTATCGGTGGCTGGCTGGCCATGCGTATGGACCTGCAGCAGCCAGCCACCACCATGATGACGGTGGCGTTGGTGATGCACCCGGCCAGTGGCATGGTGCTGGCGAAAAGTTTCTACCGGGCCATGGGCACACTGGTGGGCTGTGGCGTGGCTATCGCGCTGGTGGGCCTGTTCCCGCAGCAGCGTGAATTATTGTTGGTGGGCATGGCCCTGTGGATTGGTCTGTGCGCCGCCGGGGCGTCCCTGTATCGCAACTTCATGTCCTACGGTTTTGTGCTGTCCGGCTACACCGTGGCCATCGTGGTACTGCCGGTGGTGCAGCATCCGCTGGGGCTGTTTGATTCGGCGGTGATGCGGGTCAGCGAAGTGATGCTGGGCATTCTGGTGGCCGGGCTGGTGGGGGATGTGCTGTTTCCCCAGCGGTTGCGTATGGCTCTGCGCCAGCAGTTGGCTGACCAATACCGGGGCTTTCTGGCGTTTGTACGCGGCAGCCTGGGGGGCGTGCTGGCCCGTGAGGCGCTGGAAGAGGCCCATATGCGGTTTGTGGGCGAGACCATTCAGGTGGAAAACCTGCGTAGTTCCGTGGTGTTCGAGGACGCCGGCGTGCGGGCGCACAGCCCGCGCCTGCGCCAGCTCAACCAGCATTTCATGGAGGTCTCCACCAGCTACCAGACTCTGCATCATCTGATGAATCGCATGCATGCGCCCCATCACCGCGATACCCGCGACCGGTTGATGCAGCTGTGCGCGTTTGCCGCCACTGCCCTGGAAGGGGATTGTCAGCCCAGCCCGGAGGCTGCCGCGCGGCTGGCGTTGGAGCTGCAACACACCGAGCGGGCATTGCCCGGCAAGATCAGTGAGCAGCGCCAGGGGCTGACCTCGCGCCGGGAATTACTGGATTTCGACACTGGCGCCGAGCTGCTGGGCCGCTGTCTGCAGGAATTACAGGCCTATGTGCAGGCCTATGCGCAATTGCGCCGCCCCGGCGTGCCCACGGTGGCGCAGAAAGAGGTGGTGTTCCAGCACGGTAATGATCGCCTCGGCGCGCTGGTGAGCGGGGTGCGGGCCACGGTGACCATGTTGGTGATGGGCAGTTTCTGGATTCTGTCCGGCTGGGTCCATGGGGGCAGTGCCATGATGTTGGCGACGATTTTCACCGGCCTGTTTGCCAGTGCGCCGAACCCGTCAGCGGTGGTGCGGCAGATTACCCTGGGCTTTGCCACCGGTATGCCGCTGGCGTTTCTCTGTCAGTTTCTGGTGCTCACTCACATGGATGGCTTCGGCCTGATGGTGGCCGGCATCGTGCCGTTTCTGCTCACCGGGCTGTATCTCACTACTCGGCCGACGCTGGCCGGGTATGGCACCGGCTATGTACTCAGTTTTATCTACCTGTTGAATCTGCACAGCCCGATGACGTTCGACCCGGTGTATGTGGTCAACGAGGCGATCAGCCAGATTGGCGGGGTGCTGGCGGTGGCCGTGGCGTTCAGCCTGTTCGGCAACGCCTCCAGCAATGGCTGGTTGCGACATCGGTTGTTGCGCCAGCTGCGCTATCAGGTGGCCCGTGCCTGCGAGGCGCCGCTGAACGGGTTACGCCACCGCCTGGAAAGCGCCACCCGTGACCTGTTCATGCAGATCATGGTGCATGCGGGGCCGCGCGCTCGTGACTGGCTGCCCTGGGCGTTGTCGGTGCATGAAACCGGCCGTGCGGTGGTGGAGCTGCGCAGCCGACATGTGGCCCTGCCGCGGGCCGAGCAGGCCGCTGTTGTTACGGTGCTGGAGGCCTTCGCCCGTCTCTATCGCAGTGATGCGGACAAGCAACAAGGTGCCCACGAGAGGGCGTTGCTGGCGCTGGATACGGCCATGGCCACGGTGGCCGACCGCCCTGCCCTGCGTCAGCTGCATTTGCTGCGCCAGGCCCTGCTGGATACCCGCTCGGTACTGGTGGCGACGCCGGCTGCCAGTCCCCAACCGCATCAGGAGGAAGTGCCCCATGCCCCGTGAAATTGCCGTGCTGGATGCGCTGGTGCCCAGCCTGTTACTGGTGTTTGTCTTCAGTCTGCTGTTGCAGTGGGCGGTGGACTGGGTAGGCGGCCGTTATGGCCTGTACCGCTATGTTTGGCACCCGCCGTTGTTTCGGGTGGCCGTATTTTTCTGCTGTTTTGGTGGCCTGGGTTTGCTGGCCATGCAATGAGGTGGAAGGAGGAGAGAAAACCATGAAAACCCAATCCCTGATTCGGGCCTCGGTCACCCTGTTTATGGTGGCGCTGGCCGCCTTGCTGGCCTGGGCCCTGTGGCAGCACTACATGTATTCCCCCTGGACCCGGGATGGCCGGGTGCGGGCGCGTGTGGTGCAGGTGGCGCCGGATGTGTCCGGGCTGGTCAGCGAGGTGGCAGTGGCCGACAACCAGACCGTGCAGCAGGGCGATCTGTTGTTCGTGATCGACCGCAGCCGTTACCAGAATGCCCTGCAGCAGGCGGAGGCGGACCAGCGCGCCGCCGAAGCGGCAGCCCGCGCGGCCGGTGCGGATATTCGTGCTGCCCAGGCCAGCGCCGCCAAGGCGCGGGCCGAGTTTGCCATGCGCCAGGCGGAATCCCGGCGCCGGGATCGTATCGCTGAAGCGGTGTCCCGGGAGGTGCGCGATAACGCCCACAGTAACGCCGATGCGGCCCAGGCCCAGCTACAGGCGGCCCAGGCCAGCCATCAACGGGCCACCGCCAGCCAGCAGCAGTTGCTGGCCCGCTTGCAGCAGGCCAATGCCGCCCTGGCGCTGGCGCAGCTGAACCTGGAGCGCACGGAAGTGCGCGCCCCGGTGGACGGTTACGTCACCAACCTGGCGCTGTATCCGGGCGATTATGCCCACGCCGGGCAGGCGCATATGGCACTGATCGATCGGCATGACTTCTGGGTATACGGCTACTTCGAGGAAACCAAGCTGCCCAATGTGCATGTGGGTGATGCGGTGCAGGTGCGCCTGCTCAGTGGTGTCCGCGCCCATGGCACCGTAGACAGCATTGCCCATGGTATCGCCGACCGGGATAACCCCACCGGGGCCAACCTGCTGGCGGATGTGAACCCCACGTTCAACTGGGTGCGCCTGGCCCAGCGGGTGCCGGTGCGGGTGTCGATTGATGCAGACAGCCTGCCCGAGGGCACCGTGCTGGCGGCGGGAATGACCGCCACCCTGACCCTGAATCCCTCCTGAAGGGGCCCGTCGTTGGGCAGGAAAACAGGGTCGGGCAGATAATTGCACGCCGCTTAACCGCTAAAACCTGCCTGGCAGCGGGTAACGGTGGGCGCTTTATTGCGTGAGGCTGGCGTGAAGGTGAACATGAAACGACCGTACGAGGACGAGTCATGTTACCCGAAGAAATCAAGCACAAGCTGGCTACCCTGTCCCGCCCTGGTTGGCGCCCCCGAGTCGGCCCGGCGGTGCCGGGGGCACGC
>NZ_LWFX01001036.1:0-6188 GCF_001635175.1 Alcanivorax sp. HI0083
GCTAGTGCGGACTGTGTCTGCGTGGTGGATAGCGAGGCCTGCACGGCCTCGCGTTTGAAATCATCGCTGAAGTAGCGCTTGGCTTTGTATTTCATGACACCTTCTCTCCAAATGAAGGTGTCTACTTTTTCCGGGGCATTCCACCCCGTTAGCTGTCAACTATCAACTGTACACTGTCAACTGACGTTAACCTGCCAGCTGCTTTTCCTTGATTTCAGCGAGCTCTTTGCAGTCGATGCACATTTCCGCAGTGGGGCGAGCTTCCAGGCGGCGGATGCCGATTTCTACGCCACAGGCTTCGCAGAAGCCGTAATCGTCCTTGCCCACCAGATCGAGGGTCTTCTCGATTTTCTTGAGCAGCTTGCGCTCACGGTCGCGGGTGCGCAGTTCCAGAGCGAATTCTTCTTCCTGGGTGGCGCGGTCGGCCGGGTCGGGAAGGTTGGCCTGCTCGTCCTGCAGGTGGTGCATGGTGCGGTCCGCTTCTTCCATTAGCTCCTGGCGCCAAGCCAGCAGGATATTGCGGAAGTGGTCGCGTTGCGCTTCATTCATGTATTCCTCGTCAGGGCCGGGCTGGTAAGGCTTGAAGCCGTGAACCTGGGCCTGTGATGCGGAGGAACTGGTGCTTTTCTTTTTCACTTTCGGATTTACCTGAGCAGAAGAGGGGGAACGGCTCGGCGAAGTCCTTTTGCCGGCAGTTGCAGTCCGTGCAGAACCTGTGTTTGCGGCCGCACGGGCCGCTGCGGTGGCCTTGCCTGAGGCCGGTAATTTCGTTCTTGGTGCTGCTGGAGCCTTTCTGGAAGCGGCTTTCTTTGCCGAAGTCTTGGGCGCTGGCTTGGGCTGGGGCTTGCTAGCTGCAGCTTTTGCTGGTGCCTTTGGCGCAGCGGCTTTCTTGGTGGCCGCTTTTTTGGGTGTTGTTGCTTTGGGCGTAGCGGTTGCCTTACTGGCTGTTTTGCTGGCTGCGGGCTTCTTCGCTACGGCCTTTTGGGGCGCTGCTTTCTTGGGTGCAGCTTTCACTGCGGGTTTGGCAGCGGTCTTTTTAACCGGGGCTTTTTTCGCGGAGGCCTTGGGCGCCGGAGCTTTCTTGGCCGGTGCTTTTTTTACGGCGGCTTTCTTGGCTACCGCTTTTTTTGCGGGGGCTTTTTTTGTGGCGGCCTTTGCTGCCGGCTTGGCCGGAGTCTTTTTGGCTGCGGGTTTTTTCGCTACGGCTTTTTTTGCAGCCGGAGCTGCCTTTTTAGCCGCGGCTTTTTTGGGCGCAGCCTTTGTTGATGCCGAGGCTTTATTGCTGCTGGAGGCAGAACCGGAGGTTTGTTTTTTAGCCGCCTTCTTGGGGGCTTTTTTCTTGCCGGTGGCCATGTTGATTAACTCCCTTAGCATCTTCGCGACTCTCTATCGGTAACCCGCAATCCTTGGGTGCCGGCCTGATATCGCCAGGCCCGGGCATAATGTAATCTTCGACCTTACCCCGTCTGGGCAAGGGTTGTCACCAATCAGCGGGCCGCTGGACATTTTCTGACCATGGTTGGTGAAAATCTGGCCGATTATAGCCATGCAGGCGCAACAGAAAAGGGGAATCTTGTGACAGGTCGCCTTTTCCTGTGTTTTTACCCTGTTGCGTGGGCCCGACCGGGGTAGCAGATGAAGCGGGGCGGTTGTTGTACCGTAAGTCACGCATTTTCGAGGGAGCATGATCATGACACCCAGTTTGTCCGATTTCGCCCGACGCATTCCGCCGTTTCATGTGATGGCGCTATTGGAGCGTGCGCAGGCATTGTCTGCTCAAGGCCATGATGTGATTCACCTGGAAGTGGGTGAGCCGGATTTTGCCACTCCCGAGCCGGTGCTGGCGGCGATACAGGACGCGGTCGCTCACGGGCATACCGGCTATACCCCTGCTGCGGGGTTGCCGGCACTGCGTGAAGCCATTGCCGAGGATTACCAGAATCGCTTCGCTGCGAAGGTTAGCCCTGCCCAAGTGGTGGTGACGCCCGGAGCCTCCGGGGCCTTGCAGCTGGCGTTGGCGGCGCTGCTCAATCCCGGTGACGGCGTGCTGCTCACGGACCCCGGTTACCCCTGTAACCGGCAATTTGTGCGTTTGGTCGGCGGCGAGCCGCAACCGGTGGCGCTGCAGGCAGATGCTCATTTCAACGTGGACCCGGTGGCGTTTCTGGATGCCTGGCAAGCCAATACCCGGGTAGCCATGGTTGCCAGCCCGGACAACCCCACCGGCAATATGCTGCCGGTAGAGACCTTGCAGCAGCTGGCCCGCGGTGCCGTAGACAAGGGCGGCATCCTGCTGGTGGACGAGATCTATCAGGGGCTGTGTTACACCCGGCCCGCCTCATCGGTGCTGGCCGGCACAGACCCGGTACTGGTGATCAACAGCTTCAGCAAGTATTTCTGCATGACCGGTTGGCGATTGGGCTGGTTGGTGGCACCCGAACCGTTGGTGCCCGCCATTGAGCGGCTGGCCCAGAACCTGTTTCTGGCGCCATCCACCCCGGCGCAGCATGGGGCGCTGGCAGCGCTACAGGAGCCGACACTGACAATCCTGGAGCAGCGTCATCAGCTATTGGCACGGCGCCGCCAGTGTTTGCTCAATGGCCTGGCGCACCTGAAACTGCCGGTGGTCTCCCGGGCGGACGGTGCCTTCTATGTCTATGCGGATGTGAGTGATTACACCGATGACAGCTTTGCCTTTTGTGCCGACCTGCTGGAAAAGGCCAAGGTGGCCATGACACCGGGTCTGGACTTCGGTGAAGGCCACGATCACCGCCGTTTTGTACGCATGGCCTATACCTGCAGTGAGGCGCGGCTGACGGATGCCTTGCATCGTCTGGAACACTATCTGGAGTCCCTGTGATCTTTGATCCCCCACTGGAAGCGGTGACGCTATTGCGTCGCTATAAACGGTTCATGGCGGATGTGGTCCGCGCCGATGGCAGCGAGATTACCGTGCATTGCCCGAATACCGGCTCCATGAAAAATTGCGTGCTGGGCGAGCCGCAGCAGGCGTTGATTTCCGACAGCGGCAACCCCAAACGCAAATATCGCCACACTCTGGAAGCGCTACAGGTGGCTCACGGCCACTGGGCCGGGGTCAATACCGCCCGCCCCAATGCGCTGGTGGAAGAAGCGGTGCGGGCCGGGCAGATTCCTGTGCTGGATCCAGCCAGTGGCGTGGAGCGAGAGGTGAAATACCGGGACAGCCGCTTTGATCTGGCGCTGGGTGAGCGGGCCGACCCGCATACCTTTATTGAAGTGAAAAACGTCACCCTGGGTCCGGGGCCAAAGGATGCGGACGACGGCATCATCGCCTTCCCGGATTCGGTCACCGAGCGGGGCCAGAAGCATTTGCAGACGCTGATGGATGTGGTCGCCTCAGGAAAACGCGCGGTGCTGGTCTTTTGCGTTCAGCACAGCGGTGCCACCGCCGCGCGCCCGGCGGACGAAATTGATGTGCGCTATGGAGAGCTGCTGCGCGAAGCGGTGGAGAAAGGGGTGGAAGTGCTGGCGTGGAAGGTGGCGTTATCCGCTGAGGGTTTCGAACTGGAAAAACCCTTGCCGATTGCGTTGTAGGAGTTCCTCTCGAGAGACGAACCACGCGTTAGCGTGGGAAACGCCTGTAGGGGGCAGTAGCGTCATTGCTGTGAACCGGGGCGCCTCCAGAGTGATCGGGGGGGTACCCCTGCCTTGCCTTTTCCCTCGCTTGGGCTCGGGTTCGTCCCTCGAGAGGAACTCCTACAGCGGGGTCTGCAAACTGCGCAGCTGCTGTTGCAATAAGGTCACCTGGTTGCCCCAGTAATTCATGGATTCGAACCAGGGGAAGGCGGGGGGGAAGGCCGGGTCGTCCCAGCGTTTGGCCAGCCAGGCATCGTAGTTGATGATGCGGCGCAGGCGCAGCGGATCAATCAGGACTGTCTGGTTCCAGGGGAACGGCAGGAAGGTGTCATAACCACGGGCGAGTACCCGTAGCTGGTGTTGCTGTTCGTCGTGTTCACCAGACAGCAGCATCCAGATGTCCTGCATGGCGGGTGCGCGCAGGCTGTCGTCCAGGTCCACGAAGTGGGGGCTGTCATCTCGCCACAGGATATTGCCGGTGTGGCAGTCGCCGTGCACGTTCAGTAAGGGAAAGTTGTGCTCGCCCAGTTGTTGCTCCACCTTTTCCAGTATCTGGCCGGTCACATCCCGATATTGTCCCCGGTAGTTCAGGTCCACCACATCGTTAGTGAGAAAGGTGCTGGCGGTGCGGATGTCGTCGACGATCTGCAGGGTCGGACGCGTCTGATAGGGACGGTCGCTGCCGCAGGTATGCCAGCGAGCCAGGGTGCGGCCTAACTGCTCCAGATGATCGTCGTTGGCCAGCTCCGGGGCGTGGCCACCGGCGCGGCGAAACACGGCGAAAGCAAAGTCGTCGCAATGGAACAGGCTGGTGCCGTTCTTTTCGACGGGGGCGACCACTGGCAGGTCCCGGTCCGCCAGAAACAGGCTGAAGGCATGTTCTTCGAGGATTTGTTCATCGCTCCAGCGGTGCGGGCGGTAGAACTTCACGATTACCGGTGGGCCGTCTTCCTGGCCCACCTGATACACCCGGTTCTCAAAACTGTTCAGCTGCAGCAGCCGGCCATCGCTGAGAAAGCCGGCGGCATCGACGGCATCCAGCATGTAGTCCGGGGTCAGTAAATCGAAGGGGTGGCTGCTTTGCGCTTTCATGCGGGTTGGGGAACCTCGCCGAGCCAGACTTCCTCGCCGCGGACTTCCAGCGGTACGGGAATCAGCTTGTCGCCGCTGCAGGGGCCGGACAGGCAATTGCCGGTCTCCACTTCGAACAGGGCGCCGTGGTTGGCGCACATGATGAACTGGCTGTCGCCGTCCATGAATTCATCGGGCATGAAGTTCAGTTCGATGCCCAGATGTGGGCACCAGTTGATGTAGGCGTGAATCTGCCCATCGAACCTGGCGACGACAATCGGCTGGCCGTCTTTCTGAAATTCCCGAGCACTTTCATGCTCGATGTCGTTCACGTTGCAGATGTGTTCCATGGTCCTGGTTTTCCGTGATGCTGTGTCGTCGGGAAGAACTGGCCGCCCTGCGGTTATTCGCCGAGAACGGCGTTGCGAAGTTCCTGGTGGACCTGTGCCGGGAGGCGCGGGCCAAATTCGCTGACCAGCCTTGCGGCGGCGGCGGAGGCGAGTTTACCGGCAGCGGCAAAGTCGTGGCCGTGGGTAATGGCATACAGGAAGGCGCCGGCAAACATGTCGCCGGCACCGTTACTGTCGATGGCTTTTACCGGCACCGGGTCGATGCGGTGCGTCTGTTTGCCGTCCCAGGCCAGGGCGCCGTCCGCCCCGAGAGTAATCACGGCTGAACTGCAGCGCGGCTTGAGCGCTTCCAGGGCAGCGTCCATGTTATCGGTGTCGGTGAAGCTGGTGGCTTCGGCTTCGTTGCAGAACAGCAGGTCCACACGCTCGCCGAGCATTTCATTCAGGCCGTCTTTGAAAAACTGCACCATGGCCGGGTCGGAGAAGGTCAGCGAGGTCTTTACGCCGTGCTTTTCGGCCAGCTGACGGAGTTTGATGGCGGCGGCCCGGGAGCTGTCGCCACTGACCAGATAGCCTTCCAGATAAACATACTGGCTGGCGGCGATGGCGGCTTCGTCCAGTTCGGCATCGGAGACCTGGCTGGAGATGCCCAGGTAGGTGTTCATGGTGCGCTCGGCATCCGGCGTCAGCATGACCAGGCATTTGCCGGAAACACCCGTCTCCCTTGGGCCGTTCATGTTGGTGTCCACGCCGGCGGCGGTCAGGTCATCGACGAAGATGGCGCCGGTGGCGTCGTCGGCTACTTTGCAGGCGTAGTAACTGTTGCCGCCGAAGTAGCGGGTGGCGACGACGGTGTTGCAGGCGGAGCCACCGCTGGTCTGTTTGCGGGGCTCGGCTTCGTTGGCCAGTGCTTCGATCAATTCCGCCTGGCGCGCTTCATCCACCAGTGTCATCAGGCCCTTGCCCACTTCCATGCGTTGCAGGAAGGCGTCGCTGACCTCGATTTCCGTGTCCACCAGGGCATTACCGAGGGCGTAAACGTCATATTGCTTTGTCATGGAAGCTCCGAACCGGATTGCAGGGGCGGCTATTATGGGCTGCCGGGCGCTGCATGCAAAATTTGTACGCCAGCGGGCCGGGGTTATCCCT
>NZ_LWFX01001037.1:0-2704 GCF_001635175.1 Alcanivorax sp. HI0083
AGCGCCGAGAAAACCGGCGTCCTTGGCGGAATCGGAATAGCCAATCATCACTTCCTGGCCCGCCGCCACCCGCTCCCGGTAGAACGGCAGCGCCAACAGGGCCGACATGGTCTGCTCGGCGCCGTCCAGATCGTCCAGGGTTTCAAATAGCGGCACCACGCGCATGGGCTCGCGGACACCAGCGATTTTCTGCAGCAGCATCACCGCCATCACATCGGACGGCGTGGTCGCCATGGAAATCACGTAGGCCCCCAGCCCTTCACTGCCCTGCTCGGCAATCACCTCACAGGTGGCCAACACCTCGGCCACCTCGGGGGTACAGTGTTCACTATCGCGGAAGGCGGCATCAATGAGCGGCCGGCGCGCCTGCAGTTCCTCTACCAGAAACGCCTGGCGGGCCGCTTCATCCCAGTCGTTGTAACTGCCAAGCTGCAGATAGCGGGTAATCGCATTCAGCACCTCACTGTGGCGGGTGGATTCCTGGCGGATATCCAGCCGCAACAGGGTAATCCCGAAGCAGTTCAGGCGGCGCAGGGTGTTCTTCAAATCACCGTCGGCGATATCGCTCAACCCCACGGCGCGTAACGAGCGATCCAGCATCTGCAGCGGCGCCATCAGTTCTTCGCGGCGCAGGTACGCGTCCCCCTCCGGCACCGGCAAGCCTTCCACCTGCGCTTCCATTTGGCGACGGGTCAGGCGCAGGCGGCTGCGCACATCGCGCAACAACACCCGGTACGGTTCGTGGGTGGGGCCCGTGGCGGCCAGCAGTTCCTCACTGGCGGCTTTCATGGACAAGTCCGCCAGCAAATTCTCCACATCCCGCAGGTACAGATCCGCCGCCATCCAGCGCGCCAGCAGCAACACTTCGCGGGTCACCGGGGCGGTGACGTTGGGGTTGCCGTCCCGGTCACCGCCCATCCATGAGGCCAGCTTCACCGGCGCCCAGTCTGCTGGCGGCGCGGGCAGGCCCTGCTCGGCCAGCTGCGCTTCCAGCCGGCGTAAGACATCCGGTACGGCCTGCCACAGGGATTGCTCAATGGTGGCAAAGCCCCATTTGGCTTCGTCCACCGGGGTGGGCTTTTCACGGCGGATTTCATCGGTGCACCAGGCCGCCAGGATCACCCGGCGCAGCCGTTCACGGCGCAACTGGCGCTCGTCATCATTAAGATCGGAACGGTCCAGCTCACTGAGCAGATCAGCCATCTGGTCATACTTGCGAATCAGGGTGCGACGAGTGACCTCGGTGGGGTGCGCGGTCAGCACCAGCTCCACGGAAAGATCTTCCAGCGTGCCCGAGATCTGCGGTTGTGCAATTTGGTTATCCGCCAGACGCTGCAACACATCCTGCAACCCCTGATCGGTCCCCGCGTCCCCCGGATACCGCTGGTGCTGACGATGCAAGCGCTCCCGGTGATGCTGCTCGGCAATATTACTCAGGTTGAGAAACTGGCTGAACGCCCGGGCCACTTCCAGCAGGGTGGCGTCGTCCAGGGGAGAGAGCAGGTCGCGTAGCGACGCCAGCGACTCGCCTCCCTCGGTGCGCGTCGCCACAGAGGCCTGGCGGATTTTTTCCACCGTCTCATACATGGAATCGCCGGCCTGCTGGCGCAGGCATTCACCCAACAAGTCGCCCAACAAGCGGACATCGTCACGCAATGGTGCATTTACATTGTGATCCACTGTGCCTCCTTACGGTGCAGGAACATTCGCCAACGCCTACCATACCGACTCTTCAGGTCCAGACCATGACCGGTAAACGCCTCTCAACGTACAGTTTTAACAAGATTACACCGCCGGGCATCTTTATTCCGCTGCCACGGTGCCGCAACATAGGCCCCCTAATGAACCTGGGATCGACTCAATGATGAACACCTCAAGCCGTATCACCTCGGATCAGGGTGTGGTGCTGATGCAGTATCTGGCGCGGGCGCTGTTTGCGGGCCTGGCGGTGATGTATTTCCACCATGCGGACCATTTTTTCTTCACCCTGCCCCAGGCGACACCGTGGCTGCTGTTCAGCGCCTATATCGGCATTCAGCTTTTGCTGTTGATCTGGCGCCCGGCCAATGCTGACGCCTTCGCTTCCGCGCTCGACCTGCTGACCCTGGGTATCGTGCTGCTACTGGATGCTGGCGACCCACCGCCAACCATGGCCCTGCTGTTTATCGCCGTGCTCAGTAACGGCCTGCTGCATGGGCTCAAGCGTTTCCTGATCATGCTCGCCGGGGCCGAAATCGTGCTGGCGTTTGTGTTACCCATCCGCCTGAGCTACACCGATGCCCCCACCGCTTCTGCCAGCCTGTTCCTGGTCGCGGCACTCAGCGCCTGCATGCTCTATTTCGGCTTGATGATCTGGCGTAACCAGCATCTGTCCCGGGCCGCACTGGAAGCCACCTGGCGCGACCCGGATACCGACTTCATCAGCCGCGAAGCCCTGGTCAGTACCGCTGGCTGGCTAGTGCCACTGCATGATCGCATTTCCTCGCCGCTGACCCTGGCGCTGGTGCAACACAACGAACTGCCACTCCTGGCCGACCGGGTCGCCCAACGCATCCGCCGCAGCGATGTGGCCGCCCGCTATGATGAACAACACTTGGCCCTGCTGCTGCCCTGCACCGCCACGGCCGCCGCCGAGCAGCTGCTCAATGATCTGCGCGACCGGCATCCGGGCCTGCGCGCCGCCGTAATGACCCTGACCGATGGC
>NZ_LWFX01001038.1:0-9227 GCF_001635175.1 Alcanivorax sp. HI0083
GCCTCCGTGAGTGCCAGCTACGAGCTGGACCTGTGGGGGCAGCTTCGCAATAGCCGTGATGTGGCGCGGGCCTCCCTGCTGGCCAGCCAGTTCAGTCGCGATACCGTGCAGCTCACGGTGATTGCCAGTGTGGTGAATACCTATCTGCAGGTGCTGTATCTGCAGGACAATCTGGCCCTGTCGGAAGAGAATCTGGCGCTGGCCCAACAAGTGCTGGATGTGGTGCAGGCCAAGGTAGAGAACGGTGCCGTCTCCCCCCAGGATCTGGCCCAGCAGAAAACCGTGGTCGCCAATGTGAAAGCGCAGTTGCCGTCCTTGCGTCACCAGCTGCGGCAAAGCCGTTATGCGCTGGCGGTATTGGTGGGAGAAATGCCGCAGGCATTCCAGGTGGGTGGCGGCACCCTGAGCAATCTGCAGCTGCCGGAGATCCAGGCCGGTTTACCGGATCAGGTGCTGGCCCAGCGCCCGGATATTGCCCAGGCCCAGGCCAGCCTGATGGCTGCGGATTATTCTGTGGCCGCCGCCCGGGCGGACTACTGGCCCTCCATCACGCTCACCGGTAGTGGCGGTTATGCCAGCAGCGCCCTGTCGTCGTTGTTCAATGGCGATGCGGTGTACAGCCTGGGCGTGTCGTTGGCGCAAACCCTGTTTGATGGTGGTGCCCGCAATGCGCGGATCAATCAGAGCAAGGCCGCCTGGCAAGAGCAGGTGGCCAGTTATACCGGCACCTTGCTGGTGGCCCTGCAGGAAGTGGAGCAATCGTTGAGTAATGTGCAGGGGTTGGCCGAGCAGCAGCAGTATCGTGAAGAGGCATACCAGCAAGCCGAGGAAGCCTATCGGGTGGCGCAGGTGCGTTATCAGGAAGGCGAAACCGAGCTCACCGACGTGCTCAGCGCGCAAAGCAGTTTTAACAGTGCGCGCCAGAACAGCCTGGATCTGATCTACAACCAGTATCAGTCGCGCATCACTCTGTACCGGGTATTGGGTGAAGGGGGTGAGAGGGATGGAGGGAGCAAGGCACCTGCGGAACCCTGAAGTGCCCCTGGTTTGCCGCTTGATCCGCTAACCGACACAATACGGCGATCGAGTCCAGCCTGTCAGGTCGCCCGTGCTGCCGCTTGTTTATCATCCCGAATACAGCTTTCCCTTTCCCGGCAAACATCGTTTTCCCATGGAAAAATTTGCCCGGCTGCATGGCTACCTGCGCAGCCGGGGTATTGCCCATGGCGATAACGAATTCCGCCCCGGCCGGGCCAAGGCGGCACTGTTAAGTCAGGCTCACTGCCCGCAATACGTATCAGCCATGGTGAACGGGACGCTGGATGCCAGGGCGCTACGGCGCATGGGGTTGCCGTGGAGCGAAGCCTTGATGACGGCGCAGCTGGCACTGCAGCACGGTATCGCCTGTCATCTGGCCGGCGGCACCCATCACGCCCACTACGATTTCGGTTCCGGTTTCTGCATCTTCAATGATCAGGCGTTTGCGGTGCGCCAGTTACTGAACCGGGGCGTGGTGAAAAAAGCCCTGATGTTTGATTGCGATGTGCATCAGGGCGATGGCACTGCAGCCATGCTGACAGATGAGCCTCGGGCGTTTACCTGCTCCATTCATTGCGAGAAAAACTTTCCGGTGCGCAAGATGAAAAGCGATCTGGATGTGGGGTTGCCGCTGGGTATGACGGATCAGGACTATCTGGATACGGTGTTTGAGACGCTGGATCGATTACTGGATTCAGTGCAGCCGGATCTGGTTTTTTATGACGCCGGCGTGGATATCTTTCAGCACGATCCGTTGGGGCGCCTGCATATTTCCGAGCAGGGTATCGCCGATCGCGACCGGGGCGTCCTTGCCCGTTGTCGTCAGCGTAACGTTCCTGTGGCCACGGTGATCGGGNGCGGCTACGATGATGATCGTGACGCACTGGCGCAGCGCCATGCAATCGTCATAGAGCAAGCCTTTGAGTTAAAAGTTGAAAGTTAAAAGTTCAAACGTGGTCAGGGCCGGTGGTATGAATTACGTTTTGTGTCGCTTTTAACTTTCCACTTTTAACTTTCAACTGCTCCGAAGGAGCTCTCATGTCCAAAGCCCTGTTGATCATGGCCCATGGCAGCCGCAGTGAAACGGCCAACGACGAGTTTCGTGCGCTGGTGGACACCGTGGCGGAATCTGCCCACGCCGCCGGGCAGGAATACGTGGCCGTATTGCCCTGTTTTCTCGAGTTGGCGACTCCCTCTTTGATTGAAGCGATTCAACAGCTGGAACATCAGCCGGTGAAAACCGTGCAGCTTTACCCGTTGTTCTTCAACAAGGGGAAACACGTGGGCAAGGATATTCCGGCACAAATTGAAGAGGCCCGCGAGCGTTTTCCTGATCTGGATATCGAATTGATGCACTATTTTGGCAGTGCCGCCGGGCTCGCACCGCTGGTGGTGCAACATCTTCAGGAACAGGAAAACTGACCCGGACCCGGCTGTCATGGATGACATGGAAACCACGCTTCAACGGATTTTTGCCAGCGAGTCCCGCCGGGTACTGGCGACACTGATTCGTCTGCTGGGGGATTTCGACCTGGCAGAAGATGCCTTGCAGGAAGCGTTTGTCGCCGCCCTGAGGCAATGGCCGGAAGACGGCGTGCCAGACAACCCCCGTGCCTGGCTGGTCTCTGCGGGGCGCTTCAAGGCCATCGATCAGTTACGCCGCCGTGCCCGTTACGACGCGCTATTGCGTGAGCAGGCGGATCACCTTGCCGCCCAGGCGACGGTGGAAATGGAGATAGAGAATGCCGCCATCGAGGATGACCGGCTGCGCCTGATCTTCACCTGTTGCCACCCGGGGCTGGCGGCGCAAGCACAGGTGGCGCTGACATTACGGGAAGTGTGTGGACTCACCACGGAAGCCATCGCCCGCGCCTTTCTCAGCAAACCCGCCACCGTAGCCCAGCGTATTGTCCGCGCCAAGGGCAAGATCCGCGATGCGAAAATTCCCTACGAGGTGCCGGAAGGCGCGGCATTGGCGGAACGTCTGCAGTCGGTCCTGCAGGTGATCTATCTGGTGTTCAACGAGGGCTATCTGGCATCGTCCGGCGAGCAGGCGTTGCGCCATGATCTCAGTGAGGAAGCGATTCGCCTGGCCGAGCTGGTGCTGGCCTTGTTGGCGGAACGCACCGACCAGCCGGACCCGGAATGCCAGGGCTTGCTGGCGCTGATGTTGCTTCACCATGCTCGTCGGGCCACGCGAACGGATGCGCAAGGCGAGCTGGTGCTACTGGAAAACCAGCAGCGCAGCCTCTGGGACCGGCAGGAAATCCAGCGCGCCGATCAGCTGGTGCGCCAAGCCTTGCTGTCACGGCGCTTCGGGCCTTATACCCTGCAGGCCGCCATTGCGGCAGTGCATGCACAGTCACCCAGCAGTGCGGAGACCGACTGGCAGGAAATCGTCGGACTCTATGATCTGTTGATGCAGCATATGCCGACCCCCATCGTGGCGCTCAATCGGGCGGCGGCCCTGGCCATGCGTGATGGACCGGAGGCGGGCTTGCAGTCGCTGGAGCCGCTGATGGAGAACAAGGCCCTGCAAGGGTATCACCTGGCCCATGCCGCACTGGCCGATATGCACCGGCAGTTGGGCCATCAGGACGCGGCGGCTCAGGCCTACACGCAAGCACTGGCATTGGCGACGCAACCAGCGGAGAAACGCTTTCTGCAACAACGGCTTGCCGACCTTTCCAGGTAGCGGTTTTTCGCGGTCAGCGGAGTTTTGAAACAAATAGCTCATCGCGGGTTCGAATGGATAACACGCTTCTCGCTGTTTGATGGGTTCTCGCAAATACTTGGCACTTTGCCAAACGCTCGACGCCGAATGCCTGACGTAAAACCCCATAGCCTGAGAGGCCGTCGTTATTGCGGTGTCTCTTTTGAGCGTTATTTTAAGGAATAGTCAGGGCCATCATTCCGGCAATAATCGGGCAATGCATTTTGCGCGGAAAGCACGGCGGCCATAGTGTTCAGGTTTTGAATGCAAGCGTCCGTCGTCGGGCATCCGGCGTCTAGCGGTTGCGCGGGGTGGATAAAAAGACAACGCCTGAAATTGGCTCACCGCTTAATTCTGCGATGAATAAAATAAACAGGGGCGCTGTCGAAAGCGGGGTTTCAGGTTCGACTAATGGGAAAGTGACCCATAAAGGAGTTGAACATGAGCATTGAAGCAACCATTCAGGACCTGACTCGCCGCTGGCTGAAAGGCGCAGCCGATAATGATGTCGAGGCGATCATGGCCCTCTATCACCCGGCTATCCGTTCATTCGATGCCATTCTGGCTATTCAGGTATCTGGCGAGAAAGCGTATCGGGCGCATTGGCAAAAGTGCATGGAGTCCTGCCCGGCGGAAGCGTTTTTCGAGATGCACGACCTGGTTGTGGAAGCATCCGATTCCCTGGCGGTGTCGCACAGCCTGACCCATTGCGGTGCCACCGTGGAAGGGGAAAAGCAGGGCGGCTGGATGCGCTGTACACATGTGTGGAAACGTGATGGCGACCAGTGGAAGATTGTGCACGAACACTTTTCCTGCCCGTTCAATCCTGAGGGCATGTCGCTGATTATGACGTGGCAACCGGAGCACGCACCGGTACCTTTTAATTAAAACCGACCCGGGAGAGAGCACGATGAAATATCTATGTCTGGTGTATTACAACGAAGCGGCGATGCAGGAACGTGGCGATGATCACTGGCAATCGCTTAACCAGGAGTGCCAATCCTACAGCGGCGGCTTGCAGGAGTCCGGCGTGATGCTGGATGGCTCCGCCCTGCAACCGGTGTCCACGGCGACCACGGTGCGTTTGCGTGATGGGCAGGTGAGTGTCACCGATGGCCCCTTTGCGGAAACCAAGGAGCAGCTGGCGGGCTTTTACCTGATCGACGCCAATGACCTGAACGATGCGATCCGTGTGGCCAGCCGTATTCCGCCGGCACGCTACGGCAGCATCGAGGTGCGGCCGGTGCGCGATATCTACGGCGAGTCGTCGGATGCCGTGCCTTATGCGGACGCCGTATCGGAAAACGAGAAGGTGACGGACTAAAGCGTTTTTGAAAACGCCCGGCACCCCTGATTTTCTTTGGAAAGTGATGCTTGCATCACGAATAACGTCGGGTGTGGCCGGTCCTGTCGCGATGCAAGCATCGCTTCCCACAGCCTGCCTGTCTTTTTTCAGAGGCGCCCTAAAACTTTGGGGGGCTCAACAGGCGTCACCTCGGTAGTGTTAACAGGTCCTAATCAAAGGTCTTCGCAAAAACCAAACCGCCCCACAGTACATTGCGGTCGCCCACGCCCTCTTTCAGTTCGGAGGTGTGGCCGCGCAGGACATAGCTGAGCCGGTAGCCGTCACTGAAGGCATAGGTGTAACCCAGCCAGGCTTCGGCGACGCCATGGTTCACTTCGTCGCTGTCGTAGCGCACATCGCTGTCCCGGAACTGGCCCTGCAGAAACGCATTGTAGGCGCGCCCGACCAGCGCGATGCCGCCCCACACATAGTGTTCGTTGTCCTCACTGGTGGCGGTGGTGTTGTTGCGTTCGCCGTAGCGGGTCAGTTCCGGGTTGCTCTGCCACCAGGGGCTGCGCAGGCGCCCGGCACGAAAGCTCAGGCTCCAGCGTGCTTCGGTGAGGTAACCCACGGAACCTTCCACGGTGCTTTTCACTTCCAGATTGTCGCTGGAAATGGGCAGGGTCTTCTGCCGGGCCACCGCGTAGCGAGCGGTGGGTTCGCCGCCATCGCTGATCTGGTGGTCCCAGCCTTCCGCTTGTTCACTGCCGATGACCTTGTGCACGCCATTTTGAATGTTGCCGGCCAGATCCAGCCCCAGGGCGCCCAGTGTCAGGGTGCTGTGCCAGGCCACCTGGTCGTCGGGATTCACCTGCACGCGGCTGCTGGAAAGGTAGATCATGCTGGCGTAGGGGCGGTCGTCGTAGAGGGGCTCAGGCCGCTCTTTCTGTTCCGGGGTGAAGCCGAAAATGCCCGCTTCAAAACTGTGGCCGCGAACCCGGCTCCCGGACAGGCTATTGAGGCCCAGGGCGGTATCGATCCAGCCCAGCGGGGTGTCCAGGGAAAGCAGAAAATCCCGTGCCCGGGTGCCGGTGGCGGCCATGCTGAGGCCGTAGGTGTAATCCTGATCACGGGTGCCCGGCACCAGCATGTCGTTATCCAGGGTCAGCGCCCAGCTACCGGTTTCACGCTCCTGCTGCGGTTGAGGGCGGGATTGGCGTGGACGCATTTCGGTGAGTCCCGGGTCTGCGGCCCGGGCCAACGGCGAGGCGGTGTCGGACAGGGTCGCGGCGACGCTCAGTCCCGGGCCCGCCAGCATGGCGATCGCCAGTAAGGCTGTGGCCCGAAAACCGGGGGAGGGAAAAAGGCTGTCGCGTGTGTTCTCTGTCATGGCTCCGTATCCGTCTCACTCCGGGAGCCCACAAGCGGCTCGCCAGAACTGCAATTCAGTGACGCGTACGGTATGCCCCGCACGCGCATGGTCGGTATCGCGTTGCTGGGCGGTTGTTGCCTGTTTCTACAGAGAGTTGTTGTTCTGCCAGCGGCAGCGGCGCCATCGTTGGGCCGCTGAGTGTTCAATGGGACTAGAATGGGCGATGACTGTTCGATGAAACAGTGCGACAGGGTTGGCCATTTAATCGAATTTTTCGATTCTTCCAGAACCCTGCACTCCCTCCGGGAAATGACCAGATCCCCGCTCCTGCCGTTCACTTCGGTCATTGAGCTTGCTTATGGAGAGGGCGTAGCCTCGATTTCATATCCATGACCTGATGGTCAACAGACTGTGATAATGAGGAGAGCACGGTGGCAGAAGCATATATCGTAGCGGCGGTGCGTACCGCTGGTGGCAAGAAGAACGGTCGGCTGAGCAAGGTGCATCCCGCAGATATGGGCGGTCGCGTTATTGATGCGGTGGTCGAGCGCACCGGTGTGGCGCCGGAAAAAATCGACGACGTGATTTTTGGTTGTGTCAGCCAGATCGGTCCGCAGACCTTTAACGTGGCGCGCACGTCCATTCTCAGTTCCTGCCTGCCGGAATCCGTGCCGGGCGTCACCATCGACCGTCAGTGCGGCTCCTCCCAGCAGGCGATCCACTTTGCCGCCCAGGCGGTGATGAGTGGCACCCAGGACCTGGTGATTGCCGGCGGGGTGGAATCCATGAGCCAGGTGCCCATCGGTTCTCCGGTGATGGCGGTCAAGGAAATGGGTAACCCGTTTACCGGTGAAATCAGCAAGCGCTATCCGGGCGAAACCTTCAGCCAGTTCCATGGCGCCGAGCGTATGGCGGAGAAATACGGAGTGAGCAAGGCGGAGCTGGACCAGTTTGCCTACGACTCCCACAAGCGTGGCGCTGCCGCCACGGAAGCAGGCCGCTTCAAGGATGAAATCATTCCGGTGCCGATTACCCTGGAAGATGGCAGCAGCGACGAGCATACCGTGGATGAAGGCATCCGCTGGGAAGCAGAACTGGATGCCATCAAGGCGTTGCAGCCGCTGCAGGAAGGGGGC
Organism: Alcanivorax sp. HI0083; assembly: GCF_001635175.1. Lineage (NCBI taxonomy): Bacteria > Pseudomonadati > Pseudomonadota > Gammaproteobacteria > Oceanospirillales > Alcanivoracaceae > Alcanivorax > Alcanivorax sp. HI0083. The sequence goes on from NZ_LWFX01001038.1 coordinate 7,545, forward strand.
CATATCAGCGCTGCCAATGCCAGCCAGATTACCGACGGCGCTTCGGCGGTGATGATCGCCAGCGAAAAAGCGGTCAAGGAACTGGGCCTGACGCCGCTGGCGCGTATTCACGCCATGGCGGTGGTGGGTTCTGATCCGACCATGGTGCTGGAAGGCCCGATCCCGGCCACCGAGAAAGTACTCAAGCAGGCCGGCATGACCATGGCGGATATCGATCTGTACGAAGTCAACGAAGCGTTCGGCTCCGTGCCGCTGGCCTGGATGAAGGCCCTGGGTGCGGATTACGAAAAACTGAACGTGAACGGTGGCGCCCAGGCGCTGGGCCACCCGCTGGGGGCCACCGGTTCCAAGCTGATGGGCACATTGGTGTATGAGCTGAAACGCCGTGGCGGCAAGTACGGTTTGCTGGCCATCTGCGAAGGCCTGGGCACCGCTAACGCGACCATTATCGAAGTGTTGTAATAGCAGCAAAAGAATGAAAGCCGAGCTGACCACGGCTGCCATTCCATGAAAAAGCCGGCCCGAATTGTTCGGGCCGGCTTTTTGTTGGTTCTTCGCGGAGCAGGGTGAATATCACGCGCCTCATTGCCTGATGGGGATTACGGCAGGGCGCTTTCAGCCTCCTCCAGCGCTTCCATGGCTTCCAGTAGCGCCCCTTCCAGTTCGTCGTGCTGTTGCTTCAGGCGGGCCTGGTCTGCCAGCAGGTTGTTCATTTCATCCTTGCGGTTTGCGTCGGTATATAGCGTGTCGTCACCTAACGACGCTTCCACAGCGATTAATTTCTCGCTGCACTGGCCCAGCTGTTTTTCCAGGGTTTCTACCTGTTTTTTCAACGGTCGTAACTGCTGGCGCTGTTGGGCGGCTTGCTGGCGGCGGGCCTTGGCGTCCTGGCCATCGCTGGCTTTCTCTTCTTTCACCGGTTTGCCGTCGCGGCGGTTTTGTTGCAACCAGCGAGCATAGTCGTCCAGGTCGCCATCGAAATGGCTGACGCTGCCGTTGGCCACCAGGAAAAAATCGTCCACGGTGGTTTCCAGCAAATGCCTGTCGTGGGAGACCAGCACCACGGCCCCTTCGAAGGCTTGCAGGGCCAGGGTCAGCGCTTCGCGCATGTCCAGGTCCAGGTGGTTGGCGGGCTCATCGAGTAACAACAGGGCAGGCTTTTGCTGGACGATCATGGCCAGCGCCAGGCGGGCTTTCTCGCCGCCGGAAAAACGCCCGATGGGGGCAAACACATCATTGCCCTGAAAGCCGAAGCGGCCCAGTTCGCTGCGCAATTGCGATTCGCTCCATTGCGGATAGAACCGTGACAGCATCTGGTAGGGGGTGTCGTTGGCGTCCAGGCGATCCACCTGTTGCTGGTGGAAGTAACCGATTTTCAGATCATCGTTTTTTTCAAAGTGGCCGCCCAAGGCGGGCAGTTCGCCCACCAGGGTGCGCACCAGGGTGGATTTGCCTGCGCCATTGGGGCCGAGCAGGCCGATGCGGGTTTCCGGACGCAGGCTCAGGTTGACTTGGTCCAGGATCACCGTATCGACGCCGTTATTGCGATAGCCGCATTGCGCCGCGTCCAGGTTCTCCATGGGGTTGGGCAGTTTTTCCGGGCTGTGAAAATCAAAACTGAAGCCGGAATCCACATGGGCGGGGGCAATCAGTTCCAGTTTTTCCAGCGCCTTTACCCGGCTC
>NZ_LWFX01001039.1:0-2480 GCF_001635175.1 Alcanivorax sp. HI0083
CGGCAGCCTGAAATTTCTCGGCCTGATTGATGACACGACCTGGGAACTCACTATTTTCGCGGTTACCAGCCTGTTGCTGCTGGTGTTTGTTCGCCGGGTTCTCAATGACAAGCTGATGGGGCGCGAACGGCAACGCCAGGGCGAGGAAGACAGCGCCGGCCTGATCGGCCACCGCGCCACCGTGGCTGAAGCCTTTGCCAAAGGCACAGGCACCGTAAACTACCGTGGCGCACGCTGGCAGGCCCAGTGCAGCCAGCCGCTGAACCCTGGTGACATGGTACGCATCACCCAGCACGAAGGACTCTGGCTGACAGTGGAACCCTGGCCGGCGGTTAAACCTGAAAACGACTGACGAACCCATTACGGATTTCTCTTTCTTTCATCACTCTACGCAATAACAAGGAACTGTATTCATGGCTGGTTTGATTATTTCCGGACTTCTCGCCCTCGGCGTTGTCGTGCTGCTCTTCATGGTCATTCGTATCGTGCCCCAGCGGCAGGTCTATGTGGTTGAGCGACTGGGCAAATACCAGACATCCCTGGATGCTGGCCTGCATTTTCTGATGCCCTTTATCGACCGTGTCGCCTACAAGCATTCCCAGAAAGAAATTGTTCGCGACGTACCGCGCCAGAGCTGTATCACCAAGGACAACATCGAAGTGTCTATCGACGGCGTCATGTACCTGCAAGTCATCGACCCCAAAGCCGCCAGCTACGGCGTGGACGACTATGTCATGGCGGCCCAGCAACTGGCCCAGACCACCTTGCGTTCGGTGATCGGTAAAATTGATCTGGACAAAACCTTCGAAGAACGTGGCGAAATCAATATGGAAGTGGTTCGCGCCGTTGACGAAGCCGCCCAACCCTGGGGCGTGAAAGTGCTGCGTTACGAAGTGGCCGACATCAACCTGCCCGTATCCATCAAGGATGCCATGGAGAAACAGGTCCGCGCCGAGCGGGAACGTCGCGCGGTGGTTGCTGAATCCGAAGGTGAGCGCCAGGCCGCCATTAACCGTTCCGAGGGTGACCGCCAGGCGGCGATCAACCGCTCCGAAGGTGAAAAGCAGGAGATGATCAACATCTCTGAAGGTGAGAAAATGAAGCAAATCAACGAGGCGGAAGGTCGCGCCCGTCAGATCGAGCTGATCGCCACCGCCACCGGCGAAGGTCTGCGCCAGGTTGCCTCTGCCGTGAAAGAAGACGGCGGCCAGGAAGCCGTCAGCCTGCGTATCGCAGAGCAATACGTTACCGCCTTCGAGAAAGTCGCCAAGGAATCCACCACCATGCTGCTGCCCCAGGGGCTCAGCGATATCGGCGGCACCGTCGCCAGCCTGCAAAAAGTCCTCAAGACCGTGGAAAAGACCCCCGCTTGATTTCCAGCCCTGCGAGCGACCGCCATGCGCTCGCTCGCAGGATTATCCCCTTCTTCAAACTCTTCGTCCCCTGCTAGCGCCCCGCAAACCTCGACCTGTTCACCCTTTCCTGGTGAACCCGAATAAATGAAAAGCCTGTTATCTGCTCCATGGTAATTAACCTGCCCCTGCTATAGATTTTATAAGGACAGGAATTCTGACATGGAGAGTATTATGAAACCCGGTATCCTAGCCGCTGGTCTGCTTGGGGCTGTTGCCCTTGTCGGCTGCAACAACGACAGCTCTGAAGAATCCGCACCGACCAACACAGCGCCTCCCGAAAACACCCCCGCAGCAGCCACCACAGTTCCTGACAATGAAACGCTTTCTCGCTCATTTGAAGACCTGAACCAGCCCGAAGAAGGGGCATCCATGTCCGAGTCTTACGCCAGGGTGGTTGCCGCTCAGTCCTATGTCTGGGCCTGGCCCATGGTCAACCAGGCGAATCGACGCGCGGGCATTACCCAGGCACCCAAACCTGGGTTACTCAACGGCATCGTACCAGTGGCCCCTCAGGGACACATTGCCATGCTCAATGACTACATTGATCCGGCAGAAACCTTTGTCACCTGCCCCAATCAGGATGTGGTTTATGGGCTGGGTTTCTTCTCTCTGAACGAGCAACCCGTTGTCATCCAGGTACCGGATTTTGGCGACCGTTTCTGGGTTTATGCGATTTATGACCAGCGCACCGATCAGGTCGGCGAACTGGGCACGCCCTATGGCACCGAGCCCGGCTTTTATCTTCTGGTCGGTCCCAACTGGGAAGGCGACGTGCCGGAAGGCATCAATGAGGTTATCCGCTCTTCCACGGAACTGGCCAACATGATCCCCCGCGCCTTCATGGATTCCACCGAAGAAGACAAGCAAGCCATTCAGCCAGTGATCAGCCAGATCAACGCCTATCCGCTGGAAGATTTCGATGGCGAAATGAAAACCACGGACTGGTCCCAGCTACCCACGTTCCCGGCACCGAAAAGCGACGGGGAAACCAAATGGGTAGAGCCGGAAAAATTCTTTGACCAGCTACACGCCGTACTGGACCAGGTACCGCCGCTGCCAGGCGAG
>NZ_LWFX01001040.1:0-8464 GCF_001635175.1 Alcanivorax sp. HI0083
CACAGCGTACCTTGGGGGGAGCCGGCAATAAAAAGAGAACAAGGACGATTCATGAGCCTCGACACATCGCTGGTACCCGAGACCCTGCTCAACGCACAACGCATCATTGCGCTACCTGAAAACCCCGACCACCTGCCTGCGGTGGACTGGAAGAAACTGGGCGCTCCGGATAACCGGATTCCCCACATCGAAGAAACGCCCAGTCATCAAGCCGATTCTCCCTTACCCAAAGCCGACGTGGTCGTGATGACCTGGACCCTGGCAGAGTGGGCCGCCATGAATCAGGTACTCACCAACCGGCGTGATCCGCTCACACCGGATCAGCTGCACAGCCATGAATGGCAGGAAGGCTGGCTGTCTTACCAGCGCGACTACTACCAGATTTATCAATATATGGTGGATGTCTCCAAGACCTTCCAGGGCGGCGCGCCTTCGTTGTACAGCGAAAGCTGGGGTAGCTTCCGCCAGGTCCGCATCGGCGACTTGAACGTCTTGCTGGTCAAATCCGGCATGCACCTGGCCCAGGATGGCAGCCAGCTTCCCCTGATCCGTTTTGTTGAACAAATCTGCCAGGAAGCCCAACCCTCATTGCTGTTATCCATCGGTACTGGTGGCGGCGTACGCAGCGAAGACGCCCTGGGCAGCGCCCTGATTACCAACCAGGCCTATTTCCATTGCCTGAAACACTTCGCCAATGCCCGTTTCAATCACAGTACCGTGACGTCCAGCTGGCAGCCGGATAACCGTTATCTCCCTCTGGCCCAGGAAGGAGTGCTCCACACCCGTGGGCCGCAGATTCTGCCAGTGAGCCCACAGTATCCTGCAGGCGCCCATATCGACCCCGACCCGGCCGCCGCTCAACTGAAAGTGGTCACAGAACAACCCATCATCACCACCGACACCTTCCTGTTCGGCACCACCGATAACGGCCTGGAAAAACTGGGTTGCATGGTGGAAATGGACGATGCCGTGGTCGGCATGGCATGCCAGCAACAAAAAACGGCCTTTGGCTTTGTGCGTAATGTGTCCGACCCGGTTATCAATGGCGCCCTGCCCGCCTCCCTGCAGGACAGCTGGGCCGGCTACATCTACCGGGAGCAGGGCCTATACACCAGCTACAACGGCGCACTCGCCACCTGGGCCTTGCTGGCCGCCGAAGCCGACCGAAAGGAGAAAGGACAATGAGTACAGCAATTCAATGGTTTTCCGTGTGCGCACAGGAACAACGGGACCAGGTAACCCTGACGCCACTGGCACCCTTCAGCGGCGAACAGATTCTGGGCAACGCCAGTAGCCTGTGTGCACGAGGCAGCGAGCTATTCATCAGCCAGCACAATGGCATGCTGTCCATGGTGTTGGTGGATGAAAAAGCACACAGCTTTAGCCCCGTTATCGAGCTGAATGCGGAGAAACCGTATCAACAACTCAGCCCTTTTATGCTGGGTAATCAACTGCATCTACTCGCCTACAACGAGTCAGACGGTATTTTTGATTTCTTCCGCGTGATGCCGGACCACTTCGCACACCAGTATCGCTTCCAGAAAACCTACGGTGACATCACTACCGGATTCACTACCGTACATGCCTTTGCTTACCGGGATAGCTGCCAGTTCATGGCCTACAATAAAAGCACCGGCACCAGCCGCCTTTATCAACTCACGGTGCCTCCCAACACCCCGCTTGGCGTGGCCATGACCTGGCATAAGGAATGGGCAAAAGGCTGGGAAAATTTCAGCTTTTTCACGCTCGGCGGGGAAAACTTTTTCTTCAAGATGAACCCGCGCTACAACGCGGTGAACATCGACCATTACATGGACGACCCTTCCCAGGGTTCGCACCCGGTGGGCACCAAGCTTCCCCTGTCCATGGACACCACACAGACCGCCACGATTGCCCTGCAGGAAGGACCCGGCTTTGTCGCCTACGAGACCGGTAATGGCCAGCTCACCGTTAATCGTTTTCACACGGACTGCCTGGGCTGGACCTGTCAGGCCAAACAGGCGGTGAACGCCGCAAGCAGTCGACTGCTGGTAATCAACGCCACCCAGGGGCCATTAATCGCACTGATCTGATCAGTGAGTCATGTCGAAAAACCAGTCGATTACCTGTTCCACCCGGGATGGGTAATCGTGGCCTTTGATAGTGGTGATATAGATATTGTTCATCAGTGGCTTGCCCGTTTCCACGCGATGAAGGGTCCCGTCTTCCAGCTGTGAAGCAACGCAATGGCTGGGCAGCACCGCCACACCCAGGCCGCCCACCACCATATCAATGGCACCGTGAATTGAGTTAATTTCCCCGGCATAGGTCAACGAATAGGCATTCAGGTTACAGCGCTCCGGCAGAGCATGCTTGAGCCAGCGATCATAGTAATACCCTGAGCCGGGATAATTGATGAACGCCTGCTCCAGTATCACGCTTTCACTGGGCCGCTTGCCATCAGGCGGGTCACGGCTTACCAGCACATATTCTTCCTGACAGAACAACCGGTATTCCAGCAGAGGGTGGTCATTTTTTTCCGTCACGAAACCAAAATCGGCCCGGTCATCCAGCACCATCTGCACCACGTCCTGGGTGGATGTGAGCGTAATTTTCAACTCGATATCCGGGTGCGCCAGGCGCCGCTCCAGCAACATGGGAAAATGCGGTGACATCAGACAACTGGGCGGCATGGCATAGGACACCAGCCCCACAATCCGGGTTTCCATGGCATGCACTTCATCCATGAACTGCTGGGTAGTGAGCATCTGATGCCGAATGTACTGGGTCAACGCATCGCCCGCATCGGTGAGCACCACCTTCTTGCCGATCCGCTTGAACAAGGTGACCCCAATCTGCTCTTCCAGCTTGGCAATATGCTGACTCACGCCAGATTGCGTCATGTGAGCCCGCGTGGCCGCATGGGTAAAACTGCGTGTTTCTGCCGCCGCCATAAAGGCCTTGAACAGGCGCGTGTCCAGCAGAGTGAAATCCCGGTTGGAAAAACCCATCAGCCAGCCTCCTCCGCCGGCGCGGGCACCGCGGGGCTGGTGGCGAACTGCAGATTCAGGCTATCACCTGCCTGCACATGGAGCCCGGCATAGCGAGCAAAGGGGGAAGGTGGCACAGAGCAAGGCACGGATTCGCTCAGCAACGCTCGTTCGCCCAGCCCTTCGGCCAGTGGTTGCGGATTACCAGTCCAAAGCGACCAACAAACACAGAGATCATCGTCCAGATACAGGAACGCGCCAGACAGCCCCTCTGGCATAGCTTTCAGCAATCCGGCAAAACGCTCACAAACCGCGCCCCGGAAGGCCTCTGCGGTTTCCTCCGTGCGCACCGCGACTTCACTGATAACCCGCCCGGATTGCCAACTCTCACCGTGATCAAGAACCTGCATGGCCCCGGTCTGGGATGGGTCACCGCGAAACTGCGCCGGGAATGCACTGTGGCTGGCCGGCCGGCCCGCCTCTGTACTGAAACTGAAAACCGTACTGTGCAGCGATGCATAGGCACGCCCGCCACAGCTTTCATGGCACGCCGCCTCGTAGGTCGCCGGGTCCGGATAAAACACCAGCGCAATTTCGTCCGGCACCACCGCATGGCGGCTGGTCGGTACGATGGAAGGGATATAAGCCTGCAATCCCAACGGCCCCATAAACTGAACCGTGGCCGGAATAAAAATCTGGCCAAGCTGGTCATACAGTTTCTGACGATGCGGAGCCGGAGCCAGTGTCGGCAAGGCATAGCCCAGCCAGACGCGCACCGCCCGTCCCTGTGTCGACGTTTCCATGTCGTTAATCTCCTTACTGTCTGCCGGCAATCGGCTGACATAAATACGGGGTAAAGACTGACATGAAGAAAGCTAAGCAACAAGATGAATATGCAGCGACATAATGCCTGTACTGCGCAGAGCATGAAGAGGCCTGTATCCTGAGGTACGGGCACATTGAGCCTCACCCTGCGACCCCGCATACTGGCCATTTAACCATCGGAACTCGTCATGCCCACGGTAACAGTTTGGGAAACGCCCAAGGCTGGCAGCCTGGCCAATCTGGTTCAAAAGCAGCGGCCATTGCCTCCCCTGTCTCTCGGGCATGTCCGGGTGCAGGTTCATGCGGTGGGGCTGAATTTTGCGGATATTTTCGCCCTTACCGGCCTTTACTCCGCAACCCCGGAAGGCGCCTTCATCCCCGGGCTGGAATTTGCCGGCACAGTCATCGACACAGGCACAGATACCGACAATACCGACAGCGCCTTCCAGGTTGGCGACCGGGTGATGGGTGTCACCCGGTTCGGCGGTTACTGCTCCAGTGTTGATAGCGAACCGGATTACCTGATCCCCCTACCCGACGACTGGAGCTTCGTTCAGGGCGCCGCCTTCCCGGCCCAGACCCTCACCGCCTGGTATGCCCTGACCACCCTCGGCGCCATCCAGACAGGGCAACGTGTACTGATTCACAGCGCCGCCGGCGGAGTCGGCCTGCAGGCCATGAAACTGGCGACCCTGCTGGGTGCCAACCCGGTTGGAACGGTAGGCAGCCCCGACAAAGCCGCGATGCTGCAGGAAATGGGTTTTGAAAATGTGCTGATACGCCAAGCGGATTTTTCCCGACAACTCACCGAAACCGGCCACCGTTTCGATCTGGTGCTCGACGCCATCGGCGGCACCGTCCAGCAAGCCAGCTTTGCCGCACTGAACCCCATGGGCCGGCTGGTGGTTTTCGGCGCCGCCGAATTCACCCCCACCGGCAACCGCCCCAACTACCTCAAAGCCGCCTGGCGCTACCTGCGCCGCCCTCGCTATGACGTTATGGATATGATCAGCAGCAACCGGTCGGTGATGGCCTTCAATCTGATCTGGCTATGGGAACAGAAAGCCAGCATGAAGGCCTTGCTCAGCGAATTACAGACCATTGCCCTGCCTCCACCCCATGTGGGCCATCGCTTTGCCTTCGATGATGCTCATGCGGCGCTGGCACTGCTACAGTCAGGTAAATCGGTGGGCAAGGTGGTGCTGGAAATTTTGTGACACCAACAGCGCTGAATTTCTAACCTATTTAAACTGCCACAACGGTCACACCCCCTGACATTAACGTGATGGCCTACAGCACTGTCCGATATATCGCACATTCCCGGCCCCGGCGATTCCTATACTCCTTGTGACACCGGTATCAAACCGGACCAAGACCACACAAGGGGGAACGATGAAACTGACGTTAATGAGCCTTTTGCCTTGCATTCTGGCCCCTGCCGTTGCCACAGCCGGAGGTACCATTCACCTCAACAGCGAACCAGGGGATTATATTGGAGGCGGGATTACGCAAACGCTCTCTGACAGTACCGGAACCATCAGCCTGGATTACACACAATCCCGACTGACTCTGGGCTACGAAGACGCGAACACCGACCTGGACATGATTTTTTCTTCACCGGACAACCAGGTACTGGAAGAAGAGCACTATTTGAATGCACAACGAAATGCCTTTAAAGGTGCCTTGCGAGCAGGCCTTTCCGTTTCCATGAATCACCGCGGTTGCAACACCATTGACGGTGACTTCTTCATTCATGAACTGGATCTCGCGGCAGCGAATCCGGTCATAGCACTGGACTTCGTACAGTACTGCGGCAATAACGATGCCCCGCTGAACGGCAGCATCCGCATCAACTCCACTCTGCCAGAAAATTTACCGCATCCCGTTGCGGTTATTGAGCGCCCCATGCGCCAGCTCATTGACGACACCTCTGTAACCCTGTCTGCCGAAAAGTCGTATTCCGATAGCGGTGTTATTGCCGGCTACCAGTGGGAGCAATTGAATGGCCCCGCAATTACGTTGACGAACACGAACAGCGCAACACCATCTTTTACCGTTCCTTCCCTACCCCTGGATGGCGAAGAGCTCACGCTAAAACTCACCGTCACTGACAGCCTTGGGCAAAACAGTTCCCAAACACTAACGCTGCCACTGGTGAGTAAAAGTGCGCCATTAACCTACATGCAGATTAACAGCCCTGAAGGTGACTATATCGGGCAAGGCAAGCAGCTGTACTTCGACGATGCTTTCAGTACCTTCAACCCCAGCATTAACTATGACAATGGCGTGTCCGTACACATTGATGATGGCGATAACTGGCGGGCGGATTTTGCCGCGCCCTACAATGCGGCGTTACAACCCGGCAACTATCAGGCTGAGCGCTTCCCCTTTCAGAGCGATGGCCTTGGTGGACTCAGCATTTCCGGCGACGGCCGAGGGTGCAACACGCTTTCCGGTGGCTTTACCGTTCATTCCATTGAACAACAGGAAGACCAGGTCGACAGCTTCATGGCCAGTTTTTCCCAGCACTGTGGAGGCATTCAGAACCCTGCCCTGCTGGGAACCATTGCACTTAATGCTCGCCACCCCAGCGTACCAACAGCTAATGCTGGCCCTGGATTCTCAACAGGCCAGAACCAGACATTCACCCTGCACGGGCAATTCTCTTCCGACGACAGCAACATCACAGAATATCAATGGACACTGGATCAACCTGATATTGATATTACCGGCGCAGACCAGGCCGTGGCACAGTTCGAAACGCCCAACCTTGATGCCAATGACGATGACATCATCATAACGGCGACGCTTACCGTGACAGATGACGAAGGGTTCAAAGACCAGGACTCGACCACGATCACCGTCTCCTACCAAAACAGTGCCCCCCAGGCCAATAACGACAATCTGTCTATCGGCTATTGGGGCTGGCAGTACCTGAACCCACTGGAAAACGATACCGATGCGCAAAACAACATCGACCCCGCTTCTCTTGAGATTACACAAGGTCCGAATCGGGGCTACGCAGAGAACCTTGGAGATGGCCAGCTACGCTATTTTCCCTTCTTCTTTGGCAATAAAACTGACTCGATTACCTATCGGGTGAAGGATCAGGCGGGCGCCTGGTCCAACACGGCCATCATCACGCTTAGCCACTAAGACACACGGCGGGACCCTGCCCCGCCATCTTGCTCGCTTTCAACAGCTGCGAAGAAACCCCTTCAGATCTTTCTCACTCTCCGGCCGGACAATACGCCCGGTTTCTTCACCGTCCCTGATCAGAATCAACGTCGGCCAGAGCTTCACCCGGAAACTACGCCCCAAGGGCCTTCCCGGCCCATCCGCTATTTTTATATGCTCAAGATCGCAGTGCTCCGCAAGCGCCGCTTCGATATCCGGCTGGGCCGCAATGCAGTAACCACACCAATTGGCGCCGAATTCAAGCAGTCTCAACCCGTCACCCTGATCCAGCTGCTCGCGGGTAATGCTCTCATCTTCGTACTCACGCACATACGCCATCACCGTCTCCAACAAACTCGCCCGCTACCGGCAGACATACCGGCAAGTCTTATGCTTAGATGTTCCCATCTGTAGAGAACCCACTGTAATGATTCCCCTGTGGCAGACAACCAAGGTGACCTTGTGAGCGAACCGGTTTTAACAGAACAACGAGACGGCCTTTATATCATCACCCTGAATCGCCCGGAAAAACGCAACGCCGTCGACCGGCCCACCGCCGATGCGCTGCGTGCCGCCTTCGACCACTTTGAGCAGGATCCGACTCTGCATGTAGCCATCCTCCATGGCGCTGGCGATAATTTCTGTGCCGGTGCCGACCTGTCTGCCATGGGCGACCCGGCACTGCGAAATGAGGTGGAAGCCACGGGGACAGGCCCCGGCCCAATGGGGCCGTCGCGCATGCTGTTAAGCAAACCGGTAATCGCCGCCGTATCCGGCTACGCGGTCGCAGGAGGACTGGAACTGGCCCTGTTCTGCGATCTGCGCGTGATGGAGGACACCGCCACCTTCGGCGTGTTCTGCCGGCGCTGGGGCGTGCCTTTGATTGATGGCGGCACCGTCCGCCTGCCCCGCCTGATCGGCCATAGCCGCGCCATGGACATGATTCTCACCGGTCGTCCGGTTAATGCGGAAGAAGCCCTGCAGATTGGCCTCGCCAATCGGGTAGCCCCGGAAGGCAAAGCACTGGACGAAGCCATCACCCTGGCCCGCCAGATCGCCGCCTTCCCACAACGCTGCCTGCGCGCAGACCGGCTATCCGCCTACCAACAATGGGACAAGGACCAGGAAACCGCCCTGCGCGACGAAGGCGCCGGGGGATTCCCGGTAGTATTCGAAGAAGCCCTGGCCGGCGCAGAACGCTTCGCAAGAGGCGCAGGCCGCCATGGGAGCTTTGAAAAAGATGACACGTAAAGCGTCTTAAAGCAGGTCGGATTTACCCAAGGGCACAGAGAGGCCGAAGGCCGTAATCCGACGCCCAACAACGCAGCCAGAAAGAAGACAGATTGTCGGCTTACGGCTACGCCTAAGTCGACCTACGAAAACTTACTATAAGGGCCGCCCACAAAAAAGCCGACTATTAATGCCGGCTTTCTTGCTACAGCTTGAGGGTTAGTCGATTAACGCACCACCACAAAGAACACGCCGCCGTTGCG
>NZ_LWFX01001041.1:0-4000 GCF_001635175.1 Alcanivorax sp. HI0083
CATGGCCTGCGGTCATGAAAATGGTGGTGGCTTCGCGCCACAGCAACAGTTCTTCTGTGGTCGTGGGCGTTTGTTGTTTCAGTGCGGCCAGGGCCATTAGCAGGCAGGCCGGGCCACAGGTGAACGGGGTGGTCTGCTGGACCCAGGGCAAGTGCCGAGGCGTCGGGTTGTCGCGCTGATTTCCGGGTGGGTTGCCGGGTTGATAGTGCAGCCGTTTCTGGTAACGCAGGGCGTCTTCATGATCCTCGTAATAGTCCGCCGTCTGGGCAAAAAGGCGATAGCCCAGGCGTTCATACAGGGCGATGGCTGCCGCGTTATCCTTGCGCACTTCCAGTCGCAGGAACAGGCGCCGTTGCTGGTGCGCATAGTCCTCGGCGGCTTCTAGTAACCGCTCACCGAGTTTTTTCCCCCGTTGCTGCGGATCCACTGCGATGGAGTAAAGCCGGGCGAGGCGCGTGCCGGGCTGCAGCAACACCAAGGCATAGCCAGCCAGTTGTTGTTGTTCATCCAGCGCAACGATGAGACCGCTGTGCTGACGTTTAAGCCATTTACGGAAACTGCGACGGGACAGTCGATCGGATGAAAAGCAACGCTGTTCCAGCGCAGTGAGTGCATCCAGATCGTCGGGAAGAGCAGGGCGGAGGGAGAAAGCGCACATAATCCTGTGTCCTTGAGAGCGTTCAGAATAAGGCAGCGCGTATTGTCCCGCCAGTATTATTCATGTGCTGGCCGGTGGTGGCGTGGCGGTCAGCGCGGCATACTGAGCGCAACAAACAGGGAGGGTATCAATGAACAAGCAGGATCCGGTGAGAGGACTGATATTGTCCGGCGGCGGGGCGCGTGGCGCTTACCAGGTCGGTGTCCTGGCGGCGATTGCGGAAATGGTGCCGCGCGGTGCCCCTAATCCGTTTCCGATCATCTGCGGTACCTCGGCAGGGGCGATCAATGCGGCGGCGTTGTCAGCCAATGCGGGCAACTACCGCGCTGCTGTGCGAGGGCTGGAACGGGTCTGGTCGAACATTACCGCTGAGCAGGTCTACCGCACGGATCTGTATGCCTGTCTGCGTGGCGTCATGCGCTGGTTTTTCTCTGGCGTGGCCACGGGCAAAACCCCGGAACGCAGTTCACTGCTCGATAACACGCCGTTGCAGCGTCTGTTGTCGCTGGTGATTAATTTTCGTCGTATCCAGGAAAGCCTGGATCAGGGGCATTTGCGGGCGTTGGCGATTACGGCCTCTGCCTATGCCAGTGGCGAGTCGGTGAGTTTTTTTCAGGGCTCGGACGAGCTACCTGAATGGATCCGTGCGCGCCGCAAGGGTAAGCGTTCGAACATCGGGGTGGAGCATTTATTGGGGTCGGCGGCCATTCCTATCCTGTTCCCCGCCAGCAATGTGGATGGTGCCTACTACGGCGATGGGGCACTGCGGCAACTGGCACCGTTGAGCCCGGCATTGCATCTTGGCGCCACGCGCTTACTGGTGATTGGTGTCTCCGGCAACGTCAGTGCCGGGCATCAGCGCCGGCTTGGTGGTTATCCTTCCATGGCACAGGTGTTGGGCCACGTTCTGAACAGTGTGTTCGTGGATACGCTGGAAGGGGATGTGGAGCGGCTGGAACGAATCAACCACACCCTGTCTGCGCTGGGCGAGCGCACCCGCAGAAAGCATGGTATCAAACTGCGCGAAGTGGACGTGCTGAAGATTTATCCCTCGCGGCCCATTGATGAAATCGCAGCGGAGCATATCCGTGAATTACCCCGGACCTTGCGTTTTTTTCTGCGCAGTTCCGGCGCGACCCGTTCCCCCGGGGCCAGTGCCATGAGTTATCTGCTGTTTGAGCCCGGTTTCACCAATGCCTTGATCGAGATGGGGCGCAAGGACGCCATGGCCCGTAAAGAGGAGATCATGGTGTTTCTTAACGATCAGCCGTTAATGGAAGCGGCTTCCGAAGAGCCGTAACGGTGTTTGCGGCGGAAGTGGCTGACAAAGCTGGTGGGGAAGTCAGTGATGATGCTGTGCACTTTCAGCTTGGCCAGTCGTTCGGCTTCGGTCAGGTCGTTCACCGTCCACACGGACACTTTCAAGCCTCGCCGTTTGGCCCGGCGCATTAGCGCGGGGCCGACCAATGAGTAATGTGCGATCACCCAGCTGCAGCCCAGCCCTTTGGCGCGGCGAGTGGGTTGCAGGTAACGATACTGGCACACGTAACCCCGTTCGATATCCGGGGCCATGGTGCCGATCATGCGTAGAAAGCCGGTGTGGCTGGACGTGATCACCACCCGTGATTGCAGCTGCTGATCATGGATCATGTGCGTGAGGTGATGAGCCAGCTGGTGGAGGACGGTACGGTCTGCTCCTTTCACCTCGAACTGAAAACGCATATCCGGGCCGCACAGTTCAACCACTTCCTGCAGTGAGGGAATTCCGGTGGGGCTGTGCCAGCCGGGGGTATTGCGGCGGGCATCCATCACCCCAAGCTGGGCACGGGTGTACTGGCGCACATTGCCACGGACACCGGTGGTGCGGGTCACGTCGCTGTCGTGCAGCACGATCAGCTGGCCATCGGAGGATAGCCGCACATCCAGTTCCATTTCCGTCACACCGGCTTCTATTGCCACTTGAAAGCTGGCCAGCGTGTTCTCCGGCGCTTCGCCGCGGGCGCCACGGTGACCCACCAGAGCAGGGTAGGTTGAAGGTGTCAGTTCGGTCATTGGCAGTGTCATAGCGTTATTCTTTGCGAGAAAGATGACAGCGCTGTGACCTGGACACAAGAGGGTGTGTTGTCATTTTTGTGACTTGAAACTGTTTTATTGTTTCAACGTTTCTTCCCTTCGAGCCTGACCATGCCAACGCTGTTGAAACGTTATACTGCACTGTTTGCCGCCAGCTGGTTCCCCGGTTACCAGGGCCAACTGCGCGGATTCTCGTTGCAGCGGCTGCTGGTGATGCTGCTGTTCTGGCCATTATTCCTGCTGGTACAGGGAATCAATGGCATCGGCCTGGGGCTGGATTATCTGCTGTTCCCGGCGTTCCGGCGCGTGGCGGTGCGTCAGCCGTTGTTTGTGACCGGAGTGCCGCGAAGCGGCACGACCTTTCTGCATCGCCTGCTGGCCATGGATACGCGTTTCACCACCACGGCGCTGTGGGAGCTGCTGTTTGCGCCCTCGATTACCCAGCGCTATTTCTGGACCGGTGTCGCTCGCCTGGATACGTTGATAGGCCGCCCAGGTGGGCGGCTTCTGTTTTGGGCGGAAAGGCGTTTGTTGGGTGGGCTGGACGGCGTGCACAAGACCGGGCTGCTGGATCCGGAAGAGGATTATCTTGGGTTGATCCCGGTGTGGGGCTGCTTTTTGCTAGTGCTTGTGGTGCCTGTTCCTGCCCTGTGGCAACTGACATTTCTGGACCGCGATGGCCGCCCGGAAGAAAAACAACGACTGATGCGCGCTTACCGCCGTTTTATTCAGCGCCACCTTTATTTTCACGGCCCGGAAAAAATCCTGCTATCGAAGAACCCGTCGTTTACCCCGTGGATGGAAACCTTGGCCGACGCTTTCCCGGATGCCCGTTTTATTGGCTGCCTGCGTAGCCCCACCGCGGCGGTGCCATCGCAAGTAAATTCCATTCTTATAGGCGCGCGCCTGTTCGATGGTCGCGACACCACCGCCTACTGGCGCGAAGGGTTTCTGGCGATGCTGGAATACTACTATCGCCATCTGCTGGAGGTGGTAAATCAGCTGCCGGAACAGCGCCAGGCGCTGTCGGTGATGGAGACCCTGGCATCGGCTCCTGGCGAGACCGTACTGGGTTTTTACCAGCGGTTTGGCTGGCAGCCCGACGCGCAATTTTGTCAGCGGCTGCAGGAACAGGACCGCAAGGCCAGGCAGTACCGCAGCGCCCATCAGTATTCTCTGGATGCCCTGGGTGTCAGTGGTGAGGCGTTGCTGCACAGGTTTGGCTGGGTGTATGAGCGCTTCGGATACCCGCTCCCCAGCACTGATGAA
>NZ_LWFX01001042.1:0-11679 GCF_001635175.1 Alcanivorax sp. HI0083
GAAGCGCAAACACAGGCTCTGGAAAAATGCCTCAGCGAAGCTCAGTGCCAACTTGAAGCCGTGCGAATTATTGTCTCGGGAGGAGACTGACCATGAGTAATCTATTGCGTTGCGTTGAAATTGAACCATCAGCCCAAGCCACCGCCAGTGTGATCTGGCTACACGGCCTGGGCGCCAGCGGTCACGATTTTGAGCCCATTGTCCCCGAGCTTCAGCTGCCTGCGGACCTGCCCGTGCGGTTTGTCTTTCCCCATGCCCCGCAGATTCCCGTTACGGTGAACGGGGGCATGGTCATGCCCGCCTGGTACGACATTCTCGCCATGGATATCGACCGCAAAGTGGACGAAGCCGGCGTTCTGGCCTCAGCGGACGCGGTAGATGCACTCATCGAGAGGGAAATCGCCCGCGGCATTCCCAGCGAACGCATCATTATTGCGGGTTTCTCACAAGGTGGTGCCGTTGCCTACCAGGCCGCCCTGCGTCAGCCCAAGCCTCTGGCCGGCCTGCTTGCTCTCTCCACCTACATGGCCATGCCCGTCACACCCAGCGAGGCCAATGCCGCCCTGCCAGTAATGATTTGCCATGGCAGCATGGACCCGATGGTACCGGAACAGCTGGGCCAACGGGCCGCAGCCACCCTGACTGAACTGGGCTATACCCCGCAATACCGCAGCTACCCCATGGAGCACATGGTCTGCCTGGAACAGATTCGGGATATTGGCCAGTGGATTACGCAACGCCTGATGCCGAACGCCTAACGCCTGACAAGGCTGGGCTGGCTCCCTTGCTCAGTTGTGGGAGCCAGCCTGCGGGCGAAGAATTCGGCGGCAGGCCCCATTCACGCTGAATGTCTGATTACGGCTACGCCTAATCAGACCTACTCCTGACCCCTTACTGTGTGTGGGCAAGCTCCCACAGAACACCCCCTTCCTCTCTGCTTTTTTCCGTCATGCATCTGGCATCAAACACCAGCCACAAAAAAAGCCGCGTCCCTCTCGGGGCGCGGCTTTTTTGTGTTGCCTGTCGCGTGACGCGTGCAGCGTCTCTTACAACCAGTACACCGTGATAAACAGGAACAGCCACACCACGTCCACAAAGTGCCAGTACCAGGCACCCGCTTCCCAGGCGAAGTTATTCTCTTCATCGAAGTGCCCCTTGATCACACGCAGCAGGGTCACAAACAGGAAGATGGTACCGATGGTCACGTGTGCACCGTGGAAACCGGTGAGCAGGAAGAACAGGCTACCGTAGATACCCGCATCCAGGGTCAGACCCAGCTCGGTGTAAGCGTGGATGTATTCTTCCACCTGCAGGAACAGGAAGATGATCCCCAGCACCACCGTGGCCGCCTGGAAAGCGATCAGGGTACCGCGCTTGCCTTCCAGCAAGGCGTGGTGAGCAATGGTCAGCGTGATGGACGACACCAGCAGGATAGCCGTGTTGATAGCCGGCAGCCCCCATGCTCCCATGGCCTGGGTGGTATCACCCGCCGGGGTCACGGTTAGCGGCCACATGGCCTGGAAGTTCGGCCACAGCAGTTCGTGGGTCATGGCGTTGCTGCCTTCCCCGGACAACCACGGCAGAATCAACCAGCGAGTGTAGAACATGGCGCCAAAGAAGGCCGCGAAGAACATCACTTCGGAGAAGATGAACCACAGCATGCCCTGACGGTAGGAACCGCCCAGCTGATTACTGTGCAAGCCACCCACAGATTCCTTGATCGTGTCACGCCACCACAGGGCGATCACTATCAGTAACCAGGTCAGACCCAGGAAGAACAGGGGCTTGCCGAAGAAACTGGGCTCCATGTCTGCCATGGTGCTCTGCTGAATGAAGTGCGCACCGCCAATGGCGGTCATGAACAAACCGATGGACGCGGTCAACGGCCAGGGGCTGCTCTCGGGAACGTAATACTTTTCAGTAGCCATTAAAAAATCTCCTCTACAACCGGCTGTTCTAGTTAGCAGCCACGCTGTTGTTTTTACCGGCGACCCGCTCTGTCACATCGAAGATCGTATACGACAGAGTGAATTGATTAATGTGACTGGGAATGTCCGGGTCCAGATAGAAAATCATCGGCATGTTCTTGCGCTCACCTGCCAGCAAGGTCTGCTGATCGAAGCAGAAACACTGCGTCTTGTGCAGGTATCGAGCCGCTTCCCCCGGTGTTACCGACGGGATGCTCTGGGTAATCATGTCCGATGACGTCGGGTTGCTTGCGAAAAAGTGCACCAGCGTAATTTCCCCCGGATGCACCTTGACCCGCTTGGTCTCAGAAGTGAATTCACCACTGATTCCGTCGCCCTTCTGGGTAATGAATTCCACAGTCACGGTACGGTCTGCCACCACATTTTCAGGCGCCTGGGTGGCGGCCGTACTCGATGTTTTTCCATTCAGTCCGGTGACATCACAGATAACGTTATAAAAGGGCACCATGAGGAAGGCGAAGCCAAACATGGCCACCGCCCAGATCAACAGCTTTTTCAGCGTGCGCTTGTTGCGCTGCTCCACGCTGAGTTGCTGATTCTCGCTCATAGTGCCCTCGTTATGTGTCTGTTACTTGACCACCGGCGGGGTGTCATAGGTGTGGAACGGCGCCGGTGACGGCACTTCCCATTCCAGGCCTTCAGCACCTTCCCACGGCTTGGCCGGGGCTTTCTCGCCTTTCTTCATGGCACACAATACGGCCACAGCCAGGAACAACAACTGCGAGAGGCCGAACCAGAAACCGCCAATGGAAATCCAGAAATTGTAGTCCGCAAACTGCAGCGCGTAGTCAGCGTAACGACGCGGCATGCCAGCCAGACCCACGAAGTGCATGGGGAAGAACAGCAAGTTGGCGGAAATCAGGGAGTTCCAGAAGTGCAGCTCACCCAGGGTCTTGTTGGGCATGATCCCGGACCACTTCGGCAGCCAGTAGTAGGCCGCAGCGAAGATGGAGAAGATCGCACCGGTCACCAGCACGTAGTGGAAATGCGCCACCACGAAGTAGGTGTCATGGTACTGGAAGTCTACCGGGGTGATCGCCAGCATCAGGCCGGACAGACCACCACAAGTGAACAGCACCACAAAAGCGATCGCCCACTTCATCGGCAGCTCAAAGGTCATGGACCCGCGCCACATGGTTGCGACCCAGTTGAACACCTTCACGCCGGTAGGCACGGAGATCAGCATGGTCATGTACATGAAGAACAGGGTACCGGCCAGCGGCATGCCCACGGTGAACATGTGGTGAGCCCACACGACAAAGGACAGCAGCGCAATGGAGGCAGTCGCGTACACCATGGAGGCGTAACCGAACAGCGGCTTGCGGGCAAAGGCCGGAATGATCGCTGACACGATACCGAAGCTCGGCAGGATCATGATGTACACCTCAGGGTGCCCGAAGAACCAGAACACGTGCTGGAACAGTACCGGGTCACCACCACCGGCGGCATCGAAGAAGCTGGTGCCGAAGTGACGATCGGTCAACATCATGGTCACTGCACCGGCCAAAACCGGGATAACCGCGATCAGCAGGAAGGCGGTGATCAGCCAGGTCCACACGAACAGCGGCATCTTCATCAGGGTCATGCCCGGGGCACGCATGTTGAAGACAGTAACGACCACGTTGATCGCACCCATGATGGAAGAAATACCCATCATGTGAACCGACAGAATAAACAGGTCAGTGGACGCCGGACCGTACTTGGTCGACAGCGGCGCATAGAAGGTCCAGCCAAAGTTCGGGGCGCTGGGGTTACCGGCACCGAACGCGCTCATCACCACCGAACCAATCAGGATGGCGAAAGCGAAAGGCAGGATCCAGAAGGACCAGTTATTCATCCGCGGCAGCGCCATATCCGGCGCACCGATCATCAAGGGAATCATCCAGTTGGCCAGGCCAACCGTGGCGGGCATCACCGCACCAAATACCATGACCAGACCGTGCACGGTGGTCATCTGGTTGAAGAATTCCGGATCCACGAACTGCATGCCGGGCTCGAGCAGCTCGGCACGAATTACCATGGCAAGGAAACCGCCGGACAGGAACATGGCGAAGCTGAACCACAGGTACAAGGTACCGATATCTTTGTGGTTGGTGCTGAACAGCCAACGTTTCAGGCCGGTCGGGGCGTGGTGATGATCGTGATGATCATCATGGGTTGCAGCTGCAGTAGACATTGCTATCCCCTCCCTTATTCGTGGTCGTTAACGTCGGCGGGCTGAATCAGATCGCCGGTGTCGTTGCCGAAAGCATTACGCTCGTAGGTGATCACCGCCGCAATCTGGCGAGGTGTCAGCTGAGCCTTGAAGTTGGGCATGGCACCACGGCCATTGACCAACACATCAATGTGCTCGTTCAGGTGCTCTTTATTGGTGGCAAATTCCGTACCGGCAAACGCCAGGCCGATACCGCCTTCACCATTGGCTCCGTGACACAGGGCACAAGCGCTGTCGTAAACCTGCTTACCTTCTTCCAGCGCCTGATCAATGCCGGCAAACGGTGTCAGATCCGGGCCTGAGGCAGCTTTTTCCTTCTCTTCAGCGATCCAGGTCTTGAACTCGTCCTGGGTCACCACTTCTACAGCAATCGGCATGAAGGCGTGGTTCTTGCCACACAGTTCCGCACACTGGCCGTAGTAAGTGCCTTCCTTACCTTCCGGTACCAGTGCCCAGGTTTCATTGACGAACCCGGGGATTGCATCTTTCTTGCCGCCGAAATCCGGCACCCAGAAAGAGTGGATCACGTCGTCAGAGGTCACCAGGAAGCGTACTTTCTGGCCCGACGGAATGATCAGTTTGTTATCCACTTCCAGGTTGTAGTTGTGGTCTTTCTCGGGAGCGTCCTTGCCGACCAGATCTTTCGCGGTGCCATAGGGGAACAGACCGCCGGACAGAACCGGGTTGTTGTACTGTTCCGGCGGCGTGGCCAGGTTGGAGAAGAAAGAGACACCAATATCGTTGTCGTCTTCGTACGTCAGGTACTCGTAGCTCCACTTCCAGCGATAGCCGGTCACCTTCACCGTCAGCTCTGATTCAGCGGTATCGTCCAGCTGAACCAGTACGCGGGTGGCCGGTACGGCCATGGCGATCAGGATAACGAAGGGGATCACTGTCCACAGCACCTCGAAAAACACGTTTTCGTGGAAGGTGGAAGGATTCGGATTCTTGGAACGGCGGTGGCGGATCATCGAGAACAGAATCAGGCCACAGACCAGAAGACCGATGACGGTCACGATCCAGAGAACGGTGGTGTGAAGATTTTGAACTTCCTGACTGACCTGGGTTACCCCCGGTCGCAGATCGAGATCGGAACGTTCGGTCCAGTCGCTAGCGAAGGTCATGCCACTGATCATCAGTGACGTCAGACCCGCCGCCGCGCGGTGGAACAGAGTTGACTGCATGCGTTTGCTCCCTGTTTTCCCCAGCGCTACCCCGTTACAGGCACGCTTGTTCTTTGCCGTTACCGGCGCCTGGAAAGCGAGTTTCAGGATTGATGCGGCGAAACGGTCACCAGACCTTCCCCACTGACATCGACGACCAAGGGGGCGGCCGCTTAACGTGTCACATGGGAGGCAAAACCCAATAAAATCAAATAGCTATTTACCGCCATGCTGATTTCATTGAATTGCCGGAGGTGTGGCAAATTGTCCCACTGCATTTATGGGCGCCAACTCTAGTCATTCGCATGGCTAAAGTCCAGCCGAAACGTAGGGTTTATCAAGCCTTTCAGGCAGATACGAAAGCCAAACGCTATGCTACACTCCGTCTCTATTTCCCTACCCAGCGTCTCTTTCTGCCATGTCAAAACGCCGCCCTATTTACCGCGTCATATTCCAGAACCAGGGGCAAACCTACGAAGTTTATGCCTCAGAGATATATCAAAGCGACCTGCACGGCTTTATCGAAGTAGAGGAATTCCTGTTTGATGAACGCAGCGGTGTGCTGGTGGATCCATCGGAAGAAAAGCTGAAGAGCGAGTTTTCAGGGGTTCTGCGGTCGTACATCCCCATGCATTCGGTCATTCGTATTGATGAGGTAGAAAAGGAAGGGGTCGGAAAAATCACGGAATCACGCCCAGAGCCCCGCAGCAGCAACATTTCCCCTTTCCCCATGCCGCCAGGTCCGGGCAAATAGCCGCACCTGCCTCTGCAAAAACCCTGCACCCCAAAAAAAGAAGGGCGCCGGTTAGACCGAGCGCCCAGAGGGTTGCCTGATGTTACTAAGAGGAGAAAACGTATTTTGCCTACTGAATTAGTCCGTGGGTGGATGCAAAGGTTCCCGACGGACTAAAAAAAGATCGTCCCGCTAGCGCGTGGCATCCCGGGAGGCCTGGGTTAGCACCGGGGAGCGTACTGCCGATAACTCTTTGCGGGCGCTTCCCGCCAGCAACATCGCCTGTTCCGCTCGCGCAATCATGCGAACAAACAGAACCAGCGCAAACCGTGTCATCCACTCCATTGTGGTCTCCTCGCGTTGCTCACCACTGCCGCCTCATTGGGCCGGCCGGGGTAATCGATACGGAATGATAAAGCGGGAAGTGCATCCATGCTCCCTGGCCATCCCTGCTGGCCCTTCTCCGCCTGCCTCGCTCAACGCGAGTTCACTGTATCAGAGAGCCCTTCCGCATCTTCGTTCACTGAACGGCAGGCTTTTTACCGGCCTTTTACAAGACCGGGAGCACACAGGCACTTTCTTTACCTATTCCCCCTGATTCCGGGAGGGAGCCTGCTCGCTGGACTGGATCGGCTCACCGTAACGCAGTGTCGGGTTCACATCATGCGGCTGCACCCAACCCAGATACATGCTGAGCAGGATGAACAGGAACACCGCCACGGAAAAGCCCACACGCCAGGCCAGAGCGCGCATGGTCTTGCCTTCCTTGCCCTGGTCCTTCACCAGAGACATGAGCGCGCGCCCCAGAGAAATCACTGCCGCCAGCAGTAAAATCACCACAATCAGCTTTACCCACCACATACTCGTTATCTCCTTGCACCCGTTATTACGGCGTATCAGAAACAGCGCCCGGATTCCCTGGATGAAAAGCCCGGCCAGCTATGTACAATGTGCCGCCATTGTTATGCGGCCATTTTATGCAGGCATTGTAATGGCCGACACTGCCAGTGCACGTACTATCGGCAGCGCACTGGCAGCAATGGATCGGGCTCCCCCTGTTTTGACCATGACACTGCTGTCACGAGGGCAGATAACCATGCCTCACTCTCCACGTCGCGCGCCCTGGATCGCTCTGCTGGCAACGCTAATTGTTGCCGGAATCTGCCTGCGCCTGGCCTTCTGGCAGCTGGAACGGGCAGAAGAAAAGCGCCAATGGCTCACGGAGCAGAGCGAACGAGCGACTCTACCGCCCGCAGACTTGCCCAGCCTGCAAGCCGCCGATGACCCCATGCACCGTCGCGCCTCCCTTTCTGGTCAATTCGATAACGCCCACAACCTGTTGCTCGATAACCGTACCCTGAACGGGGTGGCTGGCTACCATTTGCTAACCCCATTTGAAACCCGCAAAGGACGCTGGGTGCTGGTAAACCGGGGCTGGCTCCCGCGGGGAAATGATCGCAGCAGGCTACCGGAGATTGCCCCCATCACTGGAAACCAGACCGTCACCGGAACCGTATATCGGCCTTCTCGCGACGCTTTTGTCCTGAAAGACATGCCATTGCCCGACAATCAGTGGCCATTACGGGTTCAGAAAGTGGATTTTGACGCTATTGGTGAACAACTTGGGGTAGAATTGGCGCCCTTTGAAATCCGGGTCACCCCGGAACTGGCGCTGGGCAGCAACACACCGCTACCCCGGCACTGGCAGGACGTGACGGTGATAGGCCCGGAACGACACAAGGCTTACGCATTGCAGTGGTTCGCACTGGCACTGGCCGCCCTGCTGATATATGTTGCCGCCGCACTCCGAAACTGGCGCAAAGCACGCAAGACGCGAGAGGAACAGTAATGACTCCACGGACCAAAAACAGGTTCATTTTGTTAGCCATCATTGCTCCTTTTGTCCTGTTTTTCCTGGCTGGGCGTTTCCTGATTGATGTCGAGGAGCTACCCAAGGTCAACAAGGGCCAATTGCTGGTTCCACACATCGACATGGCAAGCCTGAACGCCACTGACAGCAACCAGCAACCCTACGACGGCAATGACATGAGCACTCAGTGGACCCTGCTCTATGTGGCCGGGGAAGACTGCGACACCCGCTGCAAGAACGGCCTCTATTATCAAGTACAACAAGTGCGCCTGACCCTGGGCGAAGACATTCAACGAGTGCGCCGGGTCATTTTGCATACCGCCCCGGCCGGCGCCGAGTTGCAGACGTTCCTCACCGACAAGGTGGATGGCATGATTTCTATCCATGCGGCTCCCGCCGATGTCACCCAGGCCCTGGCCCCGGTGTATGCCCCCGATGCCAGTCAGCCCATTGGCGATATTTTTCTGGTCAGCCCGGACGGCCAGATATTCATGCGTTACCCCACGCACGAAAACATGGATGCCACCCTCGAAGAGGCGGAGAACATCCGCGTCGATCTCAAACGGACCCTGAAAGGGTCACTGATCGGTTAAGGCAGGCTCTTGATTATGCAAACCCCCACCGCATCGCAGCGCTGGCTGCGCCGTTTCTGTATTCTGGCTGTGCTGATGGCCGCCGGCGTAATCATTTTGGGCGCCTGGACCCGACTGTCCGATGCCGGCCTTGGCTGCCCGGACTGGCCCGGTTGCTACGGCCATCTGGACGTACGCAAAGCCATCGCGCACGTGGCCACCACCAACGAAACCACCCCCGGCGCATTGCGCGAAGCGCACAAAACCGTGCCGGAAATGGTGCACCGCTATTTCGCCTCCACCCTGGGCCTGGTGATCATCATCATCGCGGCCCTGTCCTTTGTTAACCGCAAGCGGGAAAAGCAGCCACTGAAGCTGCCTTTATTCCTGGTGGCACTGGTTATCTTCCAGGGCATTCTCGGCATGTGGACGGTGACAATGGGGCTGCAGCCCACCATCGTGATGCTGCATCTACTTGGCGGTTTCACCACCTTTACCCTGCTGGTTCTTCTCACCGCACGGGTGTTCCGCTGGCCCAGCTTCCTCAATGATTGTGATGTGCTGACACTCAAGCCCCTGGCATCAATAACATTGGCCGCCATTATCCTGCAGATCGCCCTGGGTGGCTGGACCGCCAGCAACTATGCCGCCGTGGCCTGCACCGACCTGCCAGTGTGCGAAGAAGGCTGGCAGGATCGACTGGACTTCAAGGAAGCCTTCATTTTCTGGGGCCACGAACACGACAAGCCCGACTACGAGTACGGCGTACTCGACAACGACGCGCGCACCACCATACACGTGATGCACCGCTTCGGCGCGCTGATGGTCACCCTGCTGGTACTGCTGCTGGTGGGCAAGATCCTGCTGCGTGCTCGCAGCGTGTTCTTCCGCAATTTTGCGCTGGTTATCCTCGGCATCCTCAGCCTGCAGATCGGCCTGGGCCTGAGTAATGTGATGTTCGCGGTGCCGCTGGATGTGGCCGTGGCCCATAACTTCGTCGCAGTGATACTGTTGGCCAGCCTGGTACTGTTTATTCGCGCCATTAACGTGAAATGCGGCAAGCGCCAGCCCCCCAAACAGCAAGGAGCCCCGTCATGAGTGAGTCTGCCCACTGGCGCGACTATCTCGCCCTCACCAAACCCGGCGTGGTCATGTTGCTCATGGTCACCGCCGTGGCCGGCATGTTCCTGGCCACCGAGCCGGCGGGCATGGTGCCGCTGGGCACCTTCATCCCTGCGTTTGTGGGGCTGTCTCTGGCCATGATGGCCTCCGCCGCCATTAACCAGATCATGGATCAGAAAATCGATGCCATCATGAAGCGCACCGAAAAGCGCCCTCTGGTGGCCGGCAAGCTGACCCCGAAAGCGGCCATCACCTTCGCCGTACTGCTGGCGGCGGCCTCCATGATCATGCTGTACTTTCTGGTGAACCCGATCACCGCCTGGCTGACCCTGTTTGGCTTTGTCGGCTACGCCTTCATTTATACGCTCTATCTGAAACGCGCCACTCCGCAGAATATCGTGATTGGTGGTATCGCCGGCGCCATTCCGCCCCTATTAGGCTGGACCGCCGTCACCGGCGAAGCCCACCCCTACGCCTGGCTGCTGGTGCTGATCATCTTCGTCTGGACGCCACCGCACTTCTGGGCCCTGGCCATTCACCGCCGCGATGAATACGCGAAGGCCGACATTCCCATGCTGCCGGTGACCCACGGTATTCCGTTTACCCGTGAATCGGTGCTGTACTACACCATCCTGCTGTTTATCTGCACCCTGCTGCCGTATCTCACCGGCATGAGCGGCCTGATCTACTTGCTCAGCGCCCTGATTCTCGGCCTGGTGTTTCTTTACCATGCGGTACGGCTGCGCTTTTCCGAAGACCCGAAACTGCCAATGAAAACCTTCGGCTATTCGATCACCTATCTGTTTGCCCTGTTTACCGCCCTGCTGGTGGATCACTATCTGCCAGTGAGCCCGGCCAACGTGGCCACCTGGCTGGGGGCATAAACAGCACAGTTTCGAGATACGAGTTTCGAGTTGCGAAAGTCAAAAGGCACCAGCGCATCTGGTTTTCGAAACTCGTTACTCGCACCTCGCGACAAACCTTCACGATCTGAACCAGCGGTGCAATACTCTCCTTAACGGCCAAAAAAGGGAGAAAAACATGGCAACCCGCAGCATGGATGACTGGCTCGACGCCTACGGCGAGAGTCACCAGAACCCCACCAACAAGAAAGTGCATTTTGTCTGTGTGCCGGTGATTTTCTTCACCATCATCGGCTTTCTCTGGGCCATCCCGGCACCCTTTTTCACCAGTTTCTGGGCCTGCCTGGCGCTGGTCTTCGTGACCCTCTACTACGCCCGCCTGTCCCTGCCCATCGCCGCGGGCATGTTGGTTTTCAGCCTGCTCTGCCTGGCCGGCCTCAATCTGATCGCCTCCGCCGGCATCAGTGTCTGGCTGTTTTCGCTGGTGATCTTCATTCTCGCCTGGATTGGCCAGTTCTGGGGTCACAAGGTGGAGGGCAAGAAACCCTCCTTCTTCGAAGACATACAGTACCTGATGATCGGGCCCGCCTGGATCATGGGTTTTCTGTATCGCAAATGGGGAATTAAATACTGAGGCATTCTTGCAGGGCCGCTATAGGAGCACCTCTCGAGGTGCGAACCGAGCGACAGCGAGGATGAATTCCAGGCCTGTGCCGACAGTTTTATCTGATAACGCTTTGGAGCAGGCATTTTTGCCATTCCTTCGCCCAAGCTCAGGTTCGCACCTCGAGAAGTGCTCCTACAGTAACGTCTCCGTACCGCCTTTCCCCATTCGTACTTTTGCAGTAGTTTATAGGCCTACAACAACACCGTTTGGGGAAGGATTACCTGCATGGGCACTCTGATTTTTTTCGGCATTATCATTGCCGTCATCATTTACATCATTGCCGTCTACAACCGGCTTATCGCCCTGAAGAATCGCTTCAAGAACGGCTTTGCACAAATTGATGTGCAGCTACAGCGCCGCCACGACCTGATCCCCAACCTGGTGGAAACTGCCAAAGGCTATATGAGCCACGAGAAAGAGACGCTTACCCAGGTCATCGAGGCCCGCAACCAGGCGGTTAGCGCCAAACAGGCCGCCGCCGCCCAC
>NZ_LWFX01001043.1:0-868 GCF_001635175.1 Alcanivorax sp. HI0083
GCGCTGGTCGGGCATGCCTTGCGTGTAGTTGCAAGATCGGGCAGCGCCAGCTGTTGGCCGTCGCGCTGGTAGGGGCCGTTCAGGCTGTTGCAGCTGCCATGGCCTTTGACCTTGCTGTCATCGTTGAAGGTGAGAAACGGCACCTGTGCCGCACTGCCCAGAATAATGCGATCCGTCTCCAGGTGTGTCAGTTGCCAGCGGGTGTGGGTCAGTTCGGCGGTGGGCAGTTGGCAGTTCTCCATGCCCGGTTCCAGGTTGAAGCTTTCCACGATAAGAGCGGCTTCGGTGCTGCCTTCCTGGGTGCCGGGCACTTTGCGCACCAGGCCGCTGACGGTGGCCACGCGGGGCTGTTGCGGGTAGCGGATGCCGTTGTCGTAGGCGGTCAGCAGGTCGTCGCTTTGCGGGCCGCGAATCAGCAGGCGCCGGTCGCTGTTGCACAGGGTGAAGGTGTCACGGTGTTGTCCGGGCTTGCCACGGGTGATGGCGCCACGCAGGGTTTCGCTGTCCGTCATTACCTCGGTGAGTGGCAGGGTGACATCGGCAAAGCCGTGTTTTTTGCGCTTCAGCGTGATGGCGTCGGACTGATAGAAGAGGCCGCCGTCGGCCAGGATCTGACTGATGATCTGGTATTCATGGTCTGCTTTCAGGTTGTCGGGGAGGTAGTACAGGCGAAAGGGCATGGTATCGGTGTCTTCATCCAGGCGAATCAGACGCTTGGCGACAAGTTGGGCGCCGGGTGTGCCGGTCTCTATCTGGTTGTCCAGCAGGGCGACGGTGAGCACGGCATTATCCGGCAGTTCGCTGTCCTGTGAACGTGTAGCGGTGCCACTGATATGGGCCACGGCGTTGTTGGCACGCTGATAGTCGC
>NZ_LWFX01001044.1:0-3960 GCF_001635175.1 Alcanivorax sp. HI0083
CTCTGGAAGGTGACATTGACACCCTCCAGGCCACCGTGGATAGCCTGAAAGAGCAGCTGGAAAGCACCCGCGAACAGATTTCCGAGCTGGAAGAAGAGCGCGAGGAAGTGCAGCGCCAGGCGAGCCGGATCAACCGTGAGCTGGGCGAGATCAATGCCCAGGTCAGCGCCCGGCAGGTGCGCCTGGAGCAGATCACCATGCGCCGTGAGCGTCTCAGCCGGGAAATGGACGAGACCAACGAGCAGCTGGAGCAGGAACAGGAACACCTGAAAGAAGCCCGGGCGGTGCTGGCGGAAGCGCTGGACGCCATGGAAACCGACAGCGGCGAGCGCGAAACCTTGCTATCCCGCCGGGATGAGCTGCGCCTGCGGCTGGACGAGTCCCGTCAGAAAGCGCGCCACGACCGCGATCAGTCCCACCAGTTGGCCATGGAAGTGCAGGGCGCCCGCACCCAGGCAGACTCGCTGCGCCAGAACCTGAGCCGCCTGGAAACCCAGGTGCAGATGATGGCGGAGCGCAAGGCGCTGCTGGAAGAGCAGACCAATGAGGGCGATGAGCCGGGTACGGAACTGCAAATGCAGCTGGAAGAAAAGCTGGAAGTGCGTCTGGAAGCCGAGCACAAACTCGCCGAAGCCCGCCGTGAACTGGAAACGGTGGACCATGAAATGCGTAACCTGGAAGGGCAGCGTGGCCAGTTTGAGCGTCAGGCTCAGGAAGTGCGCAGCACCATGGACCAGAAACGCATGCAGTGGCAGGACCTGAGCACCCGCCGGCAGACCGTGGCCGAGCAGCTTTCTGAACAGAATTTTGATCTGGATACCGTGCTGCAAAACCTGCCGGACGAAGCCGATGAGCAGCAGTGGGCCCAGGAGATGGATATGATCGGCCAGCGGATTTCCCGCCTGGGGCAGATCAACCTGGCGGCCATCGACGAGTACCAGCAGCAATCCGAGCGAAAGAACTACCTGGACAGCCAGAACGAAGACCTGGAAGACGCCCTCGGCACCCTGGAAAACGCCATCCGCAAGATCGACCGGGAAACCCGGGCGCGCTTCAAGGAATATTTTGATCGTATCAACCGTGGTCTGCAGGAGCTGTTCCCGAAAGTCTTCGGTGGTGGTCATGCGTACCTGGAGCTCACCGGAGATGACCTGCTCGATACCGGTGTCACCATCATGGCGCGGCCACCCGGCAAGCGAAACAGCACCATTCACCTGCTCTCTGGTGGGGAAAAAGCGCTGACCGCTCTGTCACTGGTGTTCAGTATCTTCCAGCTTAACCCGGCGCCATTCTGTCTGCTCGATGAGGTGGATGCGCCGCTGGACGATGCGAATGTGGGGCGTTTCTGTAACCTGGTATCGGAAATGTCTGCAAAAGTGCAATTTATCTACATCACTCATAACAAGATTGCGATGGAGATGGCTGCTACCCTGATGGGGGTCACCATGCATGAACCCGGTGTATCCCGTCTGGTATCGGTGGATGTGGAAGAAGCGGCCGAAATGGCGGCGATGTGAGGAATCGGTGCCGCTGTAACAGCGGCACTTCAGCACAAGCAAGGAAGAAGAGGCAATGGGCCTGAACCTGGAAACATTGATTGGTATTCTGGTTATTCTGATTCTGCTGATTCTGGCCGACGGTGTGCGGCGGATGATCAGGGAGCGGCATGGGCGACTGCGCATGCGCATCGATCCGCGCTACCGCGATCAGGCGGAGGAAGAAGAGGGCAGCGGTTATAACCCGGAGCTGATTGGCTCTGCACGGGTTATCCGCCGGGCCATGGAAGACGCAGAGCAGGATGAGCGTCCGCCCATGGTGATGGAACCCGATGAAGCGGCGGCGCAAGCGCGTACCGCAGAGCAGCAAAGCCTGTTCGACGGTGAGCAGGAACCAGAGTCCCAGCCAGAGCGCACGGCGGAGCCTGATGTCGAGCCCGCCCCGGTGCCGACACAACCGGTAGCGGAAAAACCGCCTGAACCGAAACCCGAGCCCGAACCGGCCCCTCGGGGTTCGCCGCGTCAGGCGCCGCGCCAGGAAGCGCGGGTTGAAGCCCGGCCCGCACCCAAGGCACCCAGTGAGCCCCAGCCCGTGCTGGAAGTGATTGTGGTACACCTGATTGCGCACCGTGGCGCGCCGTTCGATGGCAGCGCGCTGTTGCGAATGCTGCTGGAAGCGGGGCTGCGTTACGGCCGGATGAATATTTTCCACCGGCATGTGAGTGTGCAAGGTGCTGATGAGCTGCAATTCTCCATGGCCAACGCGGTTGAGCCGGGCACCTTCGATCTGGATACCATGGAAGACAAGACCTTTGCCGGTGTCACTTTCTTCCTGAAGCTGCCGGGGCCGACGGATGCTATGGGCGCACTGGACAAGATGCTGTCCATTTGTCAGCGCCTGGCCGCTGAGCTGGACGGTGAACTCAAGGATGAACAACACAGCGTGCTGACTCCGCAGACCATGGAACACCTGCGCCAGCGTGTGCAGGAATTCGAACGGCGTCAGCGGGTGCCCAGCGCGTAAAAGCAGTTGCGAGTGACGAGTTTCGAGAAGCGAAATACAAAAGGTTTTCGTACCTCGTTACTCGTACCTCGAGACTCCTAGCATCTGCAGGATGCGCCCTACGTTTAAGATGACACTGTGGGAGCGCCACTTGAGGCGCGAAGCGGTAGAAAAGCAACATCGGGATTCGCGCCTCAAGTGGCGCTCCTACAGAGCGAGTCGTTCGCTATCCATTATTCACTTTCATCATTAGCTGCTGCTACCGTGCCTAATCCAGACATCATCCAGAAAGCCCAACACCTCCGTGACCAGCTCAACGACTGGTCTTACCGCTATTACGTGCAGGACGATCCGGCGGTGCCCGATGCGGAGTACGACCGGGCGTTTCGTGCGCTCAAAGACCTGGAAACCCAGTATCCGGATTTGATTAGCGCCGATTCGCCAACCCAGCGGGTTGGGGACGTGCCGCTGGATGCGTTTGAACAGGTGCAACACGAAGTCCCCATGCTGAGCCTGGATAACGCCTTCGATGATGATGACCTGCACGCCTTCGACAAACGCATTCGCGAACGTCTGGATGTGAACGAAACGGTGGATTACGTGGCCGAGCCCAAGCTGGATGGGCTGGCGATTTCCCTGTTGTACCTGAACGGGGAGCTGGTGCGGGCGGCCACCCGTGGGGACGGTCAGACCGGCGAGAACATCACCGTTAATGCCCGAACTATTCGTTCAGTGCCCCTGACACTGCGCGGCGACGCGCTACCGTCGCGACTGGAAGTGCGTGGTGAAGTGGTAATGCCCCACGGTGGTTTTGCGGCGCTGAATGCTCGCCAGGAAGAGGCCGGTCAGAAGGTATTTGCCAATCCCCGCAACGCGGCGGCCGGCAGTCTGCGCCAGCTGGACCCCCGCATCACCGCCAGCCGGCCGCTGGAATTTTATGCCTATTCCATGGCCCAGCTGGAGGGTGTCAGCGAGCCGGCTACCCACGCTGACATGCTCGATGCCCTGCGCAGCTGGGGGCTGCGGGTCAACCCGGAGGTGCGGGTGTGTGCGGGTGTTGATGCACTACTGGCGTTCTACCAGGGCATTCTGGAAAAGCGCGATCGACTCGATTACGACATCGATGGCGTGGTTTACAAGGTCAACCGTTTCGACTGGCAGCAGGATCTGGGGTTTGTCAGCCGCGCCCCACGCTGGGCCATTGCCCACAAGTTCCCCGCCCAGGAAGAGCTTACTGTGCTGAACGGCGTGGACTGGCAGGTGGGCCGCACCGGCGCACTGACACCGGTGGCACGGCTGGAGCCGGTGCAGGTGGGCGGTGTCACGGTGAGTAACGCGACCCTGCACAATATCGACCAAATTGAGAAGCAGGACTTACATATAGGGGATACGGTAAAGGTTTATCGTGCAGGGGATGTGATTCCCAAGGTGGTGCGGGCGCTGCCAGAGCGCCGCCCGGCG
>NZ_LWFX01001045.1:0-3232 GCF_001635175.1 Alcanivorax sp. HI0083
GAGTTGTTCTTCGACAACGTCAAGGTGCCCAAGGAAAACCTGCTGGGTGCCGAGGGCATGGGTTTCATTGCCTTGATGAAGGAGCTGGCCTGGGAGCGGATGATGATCGCCATCATCTGTTCGTCGGCTGCCGAGCATGCGCTGGCAACCACCGTGGAATATGTGAAACAGCGCCAGGCGTTTGGCAAGCCGGTGGCGGCATTCCAGAACACCCGCTTTGAATTGGCCGAGATGCGTTCTGAAATCCAGATTGCACGGGTCTATGTTGATCGCTGTATGGAGCTGGTGGTGAAGAATTCCCTGTCGCCCGAGGCTGCCTGTGCGGCCAAGTACTGGGTATCCGATTTGCTCAGCAAGGTGGTTGACCGCTGTGTGCAACTGCATGGTGGCTATGGCTACATGCTCGAGTATCCGATCGCCCGAGCCTACATCGACACCCGTGCCAACCGCATCTACGGCGGCACCAACGAAATCATGAAAGAACTTATTTCACGCTCTATCTGAGGATTCTCGACCCTGCACGGCATGTGTGCCCTGTATTGAAAAGAGGAAAGTATCATGGCAGAACTTCGTTTTGATGATCGTGTAGCCATTGTCACCGGTGCCGGGGGCGGGCTGGGCCGGCAGCATGCCCTGACCCTGGCCGCGCGTGGCTGCAAGGTGGTGGTTAACGACCTGGGTGGCAGCGCCCACGGTGATGGCAAGTCGTCGTCTGCCGCAGACAAGGTGGTGGATGAGATCCGGGCCATGGGAGGGGAGGCGGTTGCCAACTATGACTCGGTGGAAAACGGCGAGTCGATAGTACAAACCGCGTTGGATAGCTTCGGCACTGTGGACATCGTGGTCAACAATGCCGGCATCCTGCGTGACGTCAGTTTTGCCAAGATGTCGAAGCAGGACTGGGACTTGGTGTTGAAAGTCCATCTGGAAGGTTCCATGAGCGTCACCCATGCGGCTTGGCCGATCATGCGTGAGAAGGGCTATGGCCGCATCATCATGACGACCTCGGCAGCCGGCCTCTACGGTAACTTTGGTCAGGCCAACTACTGTGCTGCCAAGTTGGGTCTGGCCGGGCTGGCCAACTGTCTGGCGGAGGAAGGTCGCAGCAAAAACATTCATGTGAATACCATTGCGCCGATTGCGGCCTCTCGGCTGACTGAAACCATCATGCCGCCGAATTTGCTGGAAAACCTCAAGCCAGAAGCGGTCAGTCCGCTGGTGGCCTGGTTGTGCCATGAAAAGTGCGAAGAAACCAAGGGTATCTTCGAAGTGGGTGCCGGCTTCATCAGCAAGTTGCGCTGGGAACGTAGCCAGGGCAATAGCTTCCCCCTTGGCAAGGCCTTCAGTGTTGATGATGTAGCGCGTCGTTGGGGCAAGATCACCGACTTTACCGATGCGGAGCATCCATCCAATGTCAACGAATCCTTCTCGCCGATTCTCGACAACATCAACAACCCGTCACTGGGCGGCAACGAATTCATCGATCTGGATGTGGCCAGCAAGGAAAGCCTCGAGCTGGAATCGTCCTATGATGAAAATGACCTGTCGTTGTATGCCCTAAGTGTCGGCGCCGCACGTGATCCGCTCGACAAGGATGAACTGAAGTTCGTCTACGAGCTGGGTGGCAATTTCCAGGCGTTGCCCACCTATGGCGTCATGCCACAGATCGGCGCGATGCTAAAGGCAGCAAAAGAAGGCGCGCTGGCTCTGCCAGGGATGAACTTTGGCTTCGACCGGTTGCTGCATGGCGAGCAATACACCGAAATCAAACGGCCGCTGCCGCCGCACGCCAAGCTGAAGCACACCTTCAAATTCAAGAAGGCATTGGACAAGGATCCGAATGCGGTAGTTACCTTTGCTATTACCTCCACCGACGAAAACGGTAACGAGGTGGCCTATAACGAGATGACCTCGTTCGTGAAAGACGCCGGCGGCTGGGGCGGTGAGCGGGGCGATTCCGGCGAGATCAATGTGCCGCCCGCACGTGAACCGGATGCGGTGATCGAAGAGAAAACCGACGCCAACCAGACGCTGCTGTATCGCCTGTGCGGTGACTGGAATCCGCTGCACGCCGACCCGGCGTTTGCCAGGGCGTTCGGTTATGACAAGCCGATCCTGCATGGGCTGTGTACCTTCGGTTATGCCGGACGCCATGTCATCAAGGCGTTCAGCAATAACGATGGCCGTTATTTCAAGAGCATCAAGGTGCGCTTTGCCAAGACGGTATTTCCGGGTGAAACCCTGGAAACGCGCATGTGGAAGGAATCCGATAACCGCATCATCTTCGAAACCTGGGTGAAAGAGCGTAACGAGGTGGTGCTGAAGAATGCCGCCATCGAGTTGTTCTCGGAGATTCCGGCAGAAGCGCCGGTGCCGGAACAGGTGTCCGCCGAGGAAGTGTCTGCGCCGCAGGTGGAGCAGGCGGTGACGCCTGACGATGTGTTCGCGGCGGTGGCGACCTACATCAAGCAGAAACCGGAACTGGTTGATCAGACCGGTACCAGCTTCCAGTTCGAGTTCAGCAATCCGGATCAGCAGTTCTTTATTGATCTGAAAAATGCACCAGGCGCGGCAGGGCCTGGCACGATCGACAAACCGGACGTGACTCTGGCGCTGGACAGCGAGCATCTGGCGACCGTGTTTGGTGGCGATCTTGCGGCGGTGCAGAAACTGTTCTTCGGTGGCGAGCTGAAAATTTCCGGCAACGTGATGGCGTCCAACAAGTTGACCGTGTTGCAGGACATGGACCCGAAACTGGCCGAGCAGGCGCGTGACAAGCGCGTGGCTGACGGTGGTGGTTCACAAGCTGTCGCAGTACCGGTCGAATCGCAGGAGCCGACCATGGCGGATGTGTTCAGTGCCATCGGCCACTTCATCGCTGACAACCCGGATCTGATCGAGAAGGCCGCTACCAGCTTCCAGTTTGCGTTCAGCAACCCGGATCAGGATTTCTATATTGATCTGAAAAACGCACCGGGTACCG
This sequence comes from Alcanivorax sp. HI0083, assembly GCF_001635175.1. Lineage (NCBI taxonomy): Bacteria > Pseudomonadati > Pseudomonadota > Gammaproteobacteria > Oceanospirillales > Alcanivoracaceae > Alcanivorax > Alcanivorax sp. HI0083. The sequence goes on from NZ_LWFX01001045.1 coordinate 2,984, forward strand.
CCGGGGCGGGCCAGCTGGACAAGGCGGATGTGACGCTGGAGTTGGACAGCAAACATGCCCCGACCCTGTTTGGCGGTGATCTGGCTGCGGTACAGAAACTGTTTTTTGGTGGCGATCTGAAGATCGGAGGTAACGTGATGGCCTCCAACAAGCTCACCGTGTTGCAGGACATGGACCCTAAGCTGGTGGAGCAGGCACGCGACAAGCGATTGGCCTCCGGCCAGCCGGATACCGCTACCGCACAACCGA
>NZ_LWFX01001046.1:0-5608 GCF_001635175.1 Alcanivorax sp. HI0083
GCCTGGTTGGCACCGCCATTGGTGTTGGCATCTGCTACAAAACCACCAATACCCTGGCCACCAATACTGGCCAGCTTGTACCAGTTACGCTGGAATTCGTTGCGGTACACCACGGAGTTCAGTTGGGTGTTCTCGTCAAACACCAGGGTATGACGCAGGGACACCGCATCACGATCATTGTCCATCTGATCAATGTCACTCATGCCGTAACGGCGGTTGGCATCACGCTCGAAATCCCGATCGGTCAGGCCCAGATAGGTTTCGTCGGACACTTCACTGGAATGCTCCAGTTTCAATTCAAACGCCTGCTGGATATCAGCGGTTTCCGGCGCCTGCCAGCGCAGCTTGGCCACATAGTCGCGCTTGTCAAAACCGCTGTCGCGGTTGGACCGGTCGATATCCTTGAAGCCCTGGGAACGTTGCTGGTGAGCTTCCAGCATGAAACCGAACTGGCCCTCAGTGGCACCGTAGTAGGCGTGGGCCCGCTGGGCACCGTCTTCACCGCCTTCCACATTGACCATGCCGGAAGCACGGGCGGGAATCGGGGTGGACAGGAAATTGATGGCACCACCCACGGTAAAGGGGCCGTAACGCAGGGTGTCTGGCCCTTTCAGCACTTCAATGCCGTAGAAACGACCGGCGCTGGGGAAGTAGTAGGCAGCCGGAGCAGCATAGGGGGCCGGAGCGATCAGCACCCCATCCTCCATCAGAGTGACCTTGCTGGATCGGTCACGGCCGGAACCGCGGATACCGATATTCGGGCGCAGGCCATAGCCTTCTTCTTCCTGGAAATAAACGCCAGGCACGTCACGCAGCATGCGGTGCACATCGGTGTTTTCTTTTTCTTCCAGATCTTCGTTGGAAAGCACGTGGGCAGAGCCGCTAACGCTAAAGGTATTCTGGCGATCCCCGATAATCTGTACCGGTTTCAGTTCATTGGCCTGATCAGCGAAAGCCGGAACAGCTATGGCGGAGGCAATGGCGCAGCAAAGCAAGCGACGCTGTAAATGCATGATTTTTTCCTTCCCGACGCAAATGCGAAAATGTAAAAATTGTAAGCACGGGAAGATACAAGGAAAAAGAATTAATGGCAATTCGCCATCATTCTCATTTACATTTCCTATCGTAATAACCACCGCCACCGGGTGAAGCCACTACCAAACGATCACCAACACGGGCGGTAAAGCTGGTTTTTGGCGGCAGCAACCTGCCGTTGTGGCGATTTTCCCCCACCGCACCATCCTGCCCACCTGCCAGCCCCCAGGGCGCATGACGGCGGCGCTCGGTGAGCAGGGTCACCTGGGCATCACCCAGAAACTCCAGCTCACGCACCAAACCATCGCCACCCACAAACTGCCCATCACCACCACTCTCCCGGCGCAGCTGATAACGGTGCACCCGCAATGGATAGTGGGACTCCAGGCTTTCGATGGGCGTATTGAGAGTATTGGTCATATGGCTATGTACCGCCGACAACCCCGGACCGCCGGCATGGGCGCCAGTACCGCCGGCCATGGTTTCGTAATAATCCCAGCCATTGTCACCGCCGGCGCCCATCGCCACGTTATTCATGGTGCCCTGGCTGGCAGCGGGGATTGCCTCGGGTGCCGCCTGGGCCAGAGCCCCCAGCACCACATCCACCACCCGCGAACTGGTTTCCACATTGCCGGCGGCCACCGCCGCCGGGCGGCCAGCATTGAGCAACGAGCCTGGCGGGGCGGACAGGCTGATAGGCCGGAAGAGACCATCGCAGGCAGGCACGTCATCGTCCATCAAGCAGCGAAAACAGTAGTAGGCCGCCGCTGCCGCCACGGACAGCGGGCAGTTAATATTCCCCGCCACCTGATCAGCCGTGCCACTGAAATCCAGAAAAGCTTGATCCCCGGCAATGGTCAGGCTGACAGTAATGAGGATGTCCCGCTGGCCCTGGCCATCGTCGTCCATGTAGTCCTGGAACCGGTAACAACCATCCGGCAGAGTCGCAATGCGAGCGCGAGCACGCTTTTCACCATAAGCATTGAGGGCATCAAAGGCCGCCACCAGATCTAACTGCTGATCCGCCAGCTCCGCCAGACGCCGGGCACCCGCCTCACAGGCACTGGCCTGGGCGGAAAAGTCAGCAAAGCGCGGGCTCTCTGCCGGCAACGCCCCACTCTCCTCCAGCCCCGCCAGATGCCGACACAATGGCACCTGCCACAGCCCGGCGCGTTTCAACCAGCTGGGAGCAATAACAATCCCTTCCTGCTCCAGATGCGTGGATACCGGCATGGATCCGGGGCTGTGGGCGCCAATATTGGCATGGTGAGCCCGGGACACGGCGAAGCCGATCAGGGTCTGCGACTGAAATACCGGAGCAATCACGGTCACATCCGGCAGATGCGTGCCGCCCAGATAGGGATCATTCACCACCATCAGGTCCCCGGACTGCCAAGTTCTGCCACTAACCAGATCCGCCATGGCGTAGGCCATGGAGCCCAGATGCACGGGAATATGCGCAGCCTGAGCACATAAACGGCCCTGAGCATCAAAAATGGCACAGGAAAAATCGAGCCGATCCTTGATGTTCGGAGACAGGGCACTGAGACGCAGCACCGCGCCCATTTCATCGCAGACACCGGCAAGGCGGTTGGCAAAAATACTCAGCTGGACAGCATTCATAAAGGCGATCAATAAATAATAATGAATAGTTAATAGCTAAAACCATTAACCCTTGAGGCAAACAAGCCTAAGCCAATCCATACAGGGTGTTAACTATTCACTGAAATGTGCGCTATTATCGGGGGTTCCCGGCAGCCTAACAGCTGCCGTTTTTTGTTTTGGTCATGCCAAAACAGACGAATTCGCTTTAACGAGTCAGGGTAATGAGCCAGCAATTTTTGATTCCCACCTACGCGCGCCAGCCAGTGGCTTTCGTGCGGGGCGAGGGCGTGTGGTTGTACGACGAAAACGACCACAAATACATGGATGCCATCTCCGGGATTGGCGTGTGCAACCTGGGCCACTGCCACCCGGCAGTCACCCGCACCCTGGCCGAACAGGCCGGGCAGCTGATGCACACCTCCAACCTGTACCGCATTCCTGCCCAGGAATCGCTGGCCCAGCGGCTGTGCGAATTGAGCGGCATGGAGAACGTGTTCTTCTCCAACTCCGGAGCAGAAGCCAATGAGGCCGCCATCAAGATTGCCCGCCTGTATGGCTCACGCAAACAGATCGCCCGCCCCACCGTGATCGTTATGGAAGGCAGCTTCCATGGCCGCACCATGGCGACCCTGTCCGCCACCGCCAATGCCAAGGTGCAGGAAGGCTTTGCGCCTCTGCTGGACGGTTTCATCCGTGTGCCGTTCAACGATCTGGCAGCAGTAGAAGCCCTGGCTGATAATCACGATATTGTCGCCGTTCTGGTAGAACCGGTGCAGGGCGAAGGCGGCATCCACATCCCCGCCAACGATTACCTGGCCGGCCTGCGCACCCTGTGCGACCGCAATGACTGGCTGCTGATGTTGGATGAAATCCAGTCCGGCAACGGCCGCACCGGGGATTACTTTGCCTGCCTGGGCGCCGGTGTCACCCCGGATGTGCTGACCACCGCCAAAGGCCTGGGTAACGGTTTCCCCATCGGCGCCTGCCTGGTGGCCGGCAAGGCAGACGGCGTGTTCGGCCCCGGCAATCATGGCAGCACCTACGGCGGCAATCCGCTGGGCTGCGCCACCGCCCTGACCGTGGTAAACACCCTCACCGACGACATCATTGATGGCGTGGCCGACAAGGGATCCTGGCTGAAAGACGCCTTTACCCAGGCATTCTCAGCTCTGCCCATGGTTACCGAGATCCGCCAGAAAGGCCTGATGCTCGGCATCCAGCTAGATCGCCCCTGCGCCGAACTGGTTAACCGGGCCCGTGACGCCGGCCTGCTGATCAATGTCACTGCCGGTTCCGTGGTGCGCTTGCTGCCGCCACTGGTAATCAGCCAGGCAGAGATGCAGCACCTGGTGGACACTCTCTCGACTCTGATCCACCGTTTTGCCGACGAGCAGGAGGTCGCATGACCCGTCATTTCCTGACCCTCACCGACCTGACCCCGGATGAGCTCGGCTACCTGATCCAGCGCGCCATTGAGCTTAAAACCATGCTGCGCAACGGCCAGCACCACGAGCCGCTGAAAGGCAAAACCCTGGGCATGATTTTTGAAAAATCATCCACTCGCACCCGCGTTTCCTTCGAAGTGGCGATGACCCATTTCGGTGGCGCCAGCATTTTCCTGTCACCCCGTGACACCCAGCTGGGCCGCGGCGAACCAATCGAGGATTCCGCACGGGTACTGTCACGTATGGTCGACGCGGTGATGATTCGCACCTTTGACCACGCCACCCTGCAGACGTTTGCCGACCACTCTGCGGTACCGGTGATCAACGCACTCACCGACGACTTTCACCCCTGCCAGTTGCTGGCCGACATGCAAACCTATGTGGAACACCGCGGCAGCATTCAGGGCAAGAAAGTGGTGTGGGTCGGCGATGGCAACAACATGTGCGCCAGCTACATCAACGCCGCCAATCAGTTTGATTTCGAGCTGGTGATCAGCAGCCCGGATGGCTTCACTCCGGACAGCGACTTGCTGGGCCGCTACCCGGACCGGGTCAGCCTGGAGCCGGACGTGGCCACCGCCGTGCAGGGCGCACACCTGGTGGTCACCGATGTATGGGCTTCCATGGGCCAGGAAGACGAACAGCAAACACGCCTTAACGCCTTTGACGGCTACCAGGTCACCCCGGAGCTGATGGACAAGGCCGACCCGGATGCGCTGTTCATGCACTGCCTGCCGGCCCACCGCGGCGAAGAAGTCAGCCATGAAATGATGGAAGACCCCAGAGCCGTGGTCTGGGATGAGGCGGAAAACCGCCTGCATGCCCAGAAAGCCCTGCTGGAATTCCTGCTCACCGGGCAACATTGATGGCAACGCTGCACGCACCATGCCACACGCATCACGGAGACATCTTCCCCTGTTGCGTGCAGCGTGAAGCCGGGAGCGCATGATCATGAACGCCCCCCTACTGCGCCTTGAGAATCTGGCCTGCGGATATCACCAGCAAACCGTCGTAAAAGATTTGAACCTGGAACTGGCGGCCGGTGAAATTGCCTGCCTGCTGGGCCCCAGCGGCTGTGGCAAGACCACCACATTGCGGGCCATCGCCGGGCTGGAACCGGTGACCGCCGGCGCCATCAGCATTCAGGGCAAACAAGTCTCCGGCCCCCACCGTCAGCTTCCTCCCAACCAGCGCGGCCTGGGCATGGTATTCCAGGAACATGCCCTGTTTCCTCATCTCACCGTGGCAAACAACGTGGCTTTCGGCCTGCGGCAGCAAAGCCGGGAGGAACGCGAAGAGCGGGTACACGCGAGCCTGCAACGGGTACGGCTCAGCGGCCTGGAGCAACGCTACCCCCACGAACTCTCCGGCGGCCAACAGCAGCGTGTGGCGCTGGCCCGGGCGCTGGCCCCCCAGCCCGCCCTGCTACTGCTGGACGAGCCTTTTTCCAGCCTGGACCTGGATCTGCGTCGGGCGCTGGCCCAGGAACTGGGAGACATCCTGCGTCAGGAAAAGGTCACCAC
>NZ_LWFX01001047.1:0-2927 GCF_001635175.1 Alcanivorax sp. HI0083
GGTCAGCTCGGCAATACTGCCGACCACGGCATCCGGGCGGTGGGGGTGTTTGACCGTGTGCGGGAAAATCTTGTCCAGCCAGGCCTGATCCCAGCCCGCGCCATTGTAGAAAATGGAGGTGACGCCGGCTTCCTTGGCGGCAATCACGTCGGTGGTGCTGTCGCCCACGTACCAGCAACTTTCGGCGGGTTTCTTGCCAAGAATCTCCATGGCTTTCAACAGCATTTGTGGTGACGGTTTGCGTTCCTCCACATCGCTGCCGCATACCACCACATCAAACAAATCTTCCCAGCCTGTGCCATCCACCAGCGCCAGTTCGTGTTCCAGAAATTCGCGCTTACGGTTGGAAATCAGCCCGGTCTTCACGCCCAGTTCACGCAGGTGTTCCAGTTGCTGGCGAATGTCCGGTTCCAGTGGATGCACCTCGGCCACATATTTCCGGTAGGCCTGATCAAACGCCTGGTGGGCACGGCCTTTGGCATCCTGGTCGCTGCCGAACAGCACTTCGAAAATATCGGTGCGGGAAATCTTCCGTTGAGACACGATTTTGGGGTGCAGACGATGGTGATCTTTCACATAAATCAGCAGCTTGGCGTCTTCAATGGTTTTGGATTCATCCGGGTCCAGCAGCCGCTCCCACAGGTCAAGACTTTCCAGTTGGGGAAGGATGTCATCCACGGCGTGATACATGGCGTCATGGGTGTCTACCAGGGTGGCATGCCAGTCGATAAGAATGACATCGGGACGTGCATGGGGCAGTTGCAGAATGCTCATGAGGACTTTGCCCGTGGGTTGTCAGTGATGGTTATACCCTTGTCATATTAGGGTGCTGCCATGTTGTTCAGCCTAACCACAAGTATAGACAAGCGCTGGTGTTTTTTAAGGTGCTGTAAGACGCGTCACTTTTTTGAAAAGCTTTGGGTGGGACTATCGTGACACTCTGTAAAATTTGTGCTTCTATCGAAGGCGGATCACAGGTTTGACGTTGCAGCTCGGGGTGCTCAACAGTTCTGCCCGGGAATGGCGGCGATTAACAAAACAATGAACAGGGATGATGATCATGGGTACTCTCGCTTTCCGTCGTACCCTCGGTGCTGCGCTACTTCTCGCTCCTCTCACTTGCTTGGCGGATTCCTCTTTCGAAGTATACGGCTTCGGGATGGTGGATTATGTGCAGGGTTTCGATCGGGTAACTCCCGAATGGGAAGATACCTTGCGCCCCGGACGAATTCCTTATGACCAAGACACGGTAGGCAGTGATGGCCAAGCTGTCATTGGTGTCCGCCAGAGCCGTTTGGGTGTGAATGCCAGCACCATGGCCGGTGACAGTGAGCTGACAACCAAATTTGAATTTGACATGTTTGGCGTCGGTCCGGACGAAGGTCAGACAACGATTCGTTTGCGCCATGCCTACGGTGAATGGAAGTCCATCTTGGCGGGGCAGACTAATAGTGTGTTCATGGACGGTGATGTATTCCCCAATGTGATCGATTACTGGGGTCCGTCGGGCATGGTTTTCCTCCGTAATCCACAGATTCGCTGGACGCCGGTGAAGGGTGATTCTACCGTCGCGGTGGCCATCGAAAATCCGGGTAGTGGCGTGGATAGTGGCCTTGATCCTGGTACTGCCGGCGATGACGAATATCCGGATATCACTGCCCACTTCCGTCAGGTGGGAGACTGGGGTCACTTTCAGGTGGCCGGTATCCTGCGTCAGGTGGGTTACGACACGCCCGGTGGGCCGGATGGTAGCCCGGATGACAGTGAACTGGGCTGGGGTGTAAACCTGACATCCACAGTCAACATGTTTGAAAAGGATCGCATCATCCTGGGTGTGGTCCACGGTAACGGTATTTCTAACTACATGAATGATGGTGGAGTGGATATGGCTCCGGATGGTAATGCGGCCGACCCGGACTACAAGGCTGTGCCACTCACAGGCCTTATCGCTTACTACGATCACTACTGGAATGATGCCTACAGCAGTTCGGTAGGCTATAGCTCCACAGAAATCGATAATATGGATTTCCAGACAGCAGACGCTTTCAACAAGGGCGAGTACGCCTCTGTCAACTTGCTGCACACTCCCAACGATAAAGTGCTGATGGGCATGGAGTATTTGTTTGGGAAACGTACGGCTAACGACGGCACTACCGGCTACGACCGCCGTGTCCAGTTCAGCATTAAATACAGCTTTTCCAGTGGCAATCTGCTTTAAGTGGAAGCCGGGATCTCTCAGAGGGAGCATGAGTAATGCAATATTCACGTAAGTTCTTCAGCCTGTTTTTTGCCGGTATGCTGGCGGTGGCAAGCGCCAGCTGTTCAGCAGAAAACGAGGCGCCAGCGGCGTCTCCGGTGGACAGCAAGCTCACTGAAAAGAACATCAATGCCGAATTGAAGAAGGCCTACGACAAGTACAAGGGCCTGAAGGAAGGCGCCAACGCAGATTACATCCCGGCGCTCGACAAAGTGGATTCCAACATCTTCGGTATCGTGCTGGTGACCGTCGATGGCAAGATCTACTCCGTGGGTGACATCGAATCGCAAGTGTCGATCCAATCTATCTCCAAGGTCTTCACCATGGCCAAGGTGACGGAAGAGAAAGGTATTGGTGTCTTGCCCAAGAATGTGGGTGTGGATGCCACCGGCCAGGTGTTCAATTCCATCTATGCCATCGAGCAGCACCAGGGCCATGAAATGAACCCGCTGGTGAATGCCGGTGCGATTACCACTACCAGCCTGGTGTCCGGAAAAAGCTACAACGAAATCTGGAACAAGATTCTCGGATACTACAGTGATTTTGCCGGCCGGGAGCTGACCGTGTTGGAAGATATCTACAAGTCGGAAGCGGCTACCAACCAACGTAACCAGGCGATTGCTCACCTGATGTATGCCTACGGCCATATCGAAGGCGACCCGCTGCAGGC
>NZ_LWFX01001048.1:0-2809 GCF_001635175.1 Alcanivorax sp. HI0083
GGCCGAACTGAATATGCCGGCATTGTGAGCAAAAAAAGTTTTTCACGGGTCAGCGAGAATGTCAGCTTTCCCGCCGTTTTCCTGGCTTATAGCGTATCACTCACACTTTGCAGGACGCTCGACGCCGAATGCCTGACGCAAAACACCCGCGCTGAGAGGCGGTCACTATTCCGGCCCCTCTTTTGAGAAATACTCCAGGGACAATCAGGTAACACCTGTTGACGAAAAGCGCAGAGGAATCAATCAGGGGCTTGACTGAAAGCGTCAGCCGTCGGGCATCCGGCGTCCAGCGGTTTGCCAAGGCAGGATCACAGAAAAAATCCCTATATCAGCTCATTCACTCCATTGCGCGATCAAATCCCAAAACGGCAACCGATAACCCGTCACTCCAGTGCCGCCTCCCTGACCGCCGCTTGCAGCTCGGGATAGAACGCCAGGAACCCGGCCTCCAGGGCCTGATAGCGCGGCTCAATTTCCTGGATGATACCGGCAAAGTCATTGGCAAAACGGATACGCCCGGCGATCACATCCAGCGCCTGCCCAACCCGCTCCAACTCCCCGTATTGGTTAAGAAGATCATGCTCGATCAGACGCTCCACCCGCTCACGCATGGGCAGGTGCATCAACGGCAGGCCCGCTTGCAGATGTTGGTAATCACGGGCAATGGCGGCGTCCCGATCATGGCCATAGAAGGTGGCCCAGTGCTGCCACAGAAAATGATCGAACAGCACATCCAGCGCCACTCCGGCAAAGCGTCGGCGGCGGGCCGAAAAGCTGCGGCGTTGCGCCATGACCCAGGGGTGGTGGTCGGTAAAGCGGTCCACCAGACGATGATTATCCAGCCCCCGCCGTAGCGGCGCGCTCAATTCTCTGACCTCCACACCGCGCATGAAGTCCCCCAGCACGTTGCCCACCTTGGAGGGCACCGACGGTTGCGCCAGGGTCAAATGGGCCAGGTAATTCACGGTGATCCACGGTCCAGCCGGTAACGCAGATTCTGACGTACGGCCGGCCATTCCTGCTCAAGAATGGAGAACACCACGGTATCGCGGTACACCCCGTCCGCTGAACGCGTGTGGTGGCGCAGCACACCATCCTGCTTGGCCCCCAGACGGGCAATGGCCGTGCGCGACGCGTGGTTATGCCAGTGGGTCCGCAACTCCACCGCGATGGCATTCAGGGTTTCAAAAGCATGGCCCAGCAGCAACAGCTTGCACTCGCTGTTCACCGCGCTGCGCTGAAAACGGTGGGCGTACCAGGTATGGCCAAGTTCCAGGCGCCGATTATCCTCATCGACACGAAAGAAACGGGTGCTGCCGATCACCTTGCCGCTGGCAAGGTGGCGCACCGCGAAGGGCATGTCACCGTGCTGATCCCTGCCCCGCAAGGCGGTGTCGATATATTCCGCCACCCCCTGTGGGTCCGGCACGGTGGTGTACCAGAGTGTCCACAACGCACCATCAGCGGTGGCCTCGGCCAGGTCATCCGCATGGGCCTGCTGGAGCGGTTCCAGCACCACGTGCTGACCTTCCAGCCGGACAGGCTCTATCCAGCGATGCACGGGCGGTTGGTTCAACGGGCTATCCTCTCTTCAGGGTATGAACCCTCAGGATAGCCGACTAGCCCCGCTGGTGTCCTGGCGCTGCAGACGCACCACATGCCCCTCACGGGGCTGACCACCATTCAGGTAAAGGTCTTCCACCACGGCCCGCGCCGCCTCCAGCCCCTGGTGCACACGCAAGGTCATCCAGCCATTACAGGGGTCACTGACGGCGCGCAGGAAACGGCGCTGCACCGCTCCGAAACGCCGGCTCAGGGTTGGCGCGCCCCAATCCTGGTTACGCTTGCGAATCTGGATCGGGGCGAAGAACGACTGCGGCACCGGATCCGACCAGCGCGTTTCGTCCAGGTAATCCGTGTTGGTGGCGGAGCCGGCGAAGCAATCATGGACCAGGGAAGCGCCGAAGTGGGCACGCACCCGCTCACGCAAGGCGTCACTGCCGGAAAAGTCCACATACAGGGTGGGAACGCTGGCATCCAGCTGCTCCAGGCCATCGTAGTCTGCCACCTGATCATACAAGCCCAGCCCGGCCACATATTCACAGTGGTGTGCCGAGGTCAGCCCAATACATTGCGGCGCTTCACCGCTGGCACCGCAGGGGCCATCGGCCTGAGCGAAAGCGGTGCCATAGGCGGTTTTGCTGGAGGCGCTGGAGAACACCACCTGGCGGGCGCCGAAGTAACCGTTGTCGGCAAGGTAATCCGCCAGCATGTACGAGGTGAAAAACAGCGGCCGCAACAGCATCTGGAAATCCGCCAGCTCCGGGACATAGGCTTCATCAGTCTGGCAACGCGTGTACTGGTTGTAGGGAGAAGGAAGCCCCTGGCGATGCATGGCGATATCGTAAAAACCACGCTCGGTGATCCGATCGGGTTGCACGCGCAGCAAGCCCGCCATGGGAAAATACCCGTAGAATCGCTCGCCTACGGCAATCCCTTCGACCCGCGATTGCATCACCGTGGCAAATCCCCACACCGGCATATGCCCCCACCCCTCCTCATCGGTGGGGAAAAACGACCAGTAATTCATGGCATCACCAAAAGCGGCATAGGTAATGTTGTTGGTGGTCAGGGCAAAGGTGTCGAGGGCCAGCAACACTTCGCCCTGAGCCGCATCGGCCATGGCCTCGTCCTGTAACTGGCTGGCTCCCAGGTTGGCCTTGTCGGTGAGCAAACGGGCAGTGGTATTTTGCGTCATAATGATCTCCGTTGACGGGCTCTCAACGAGCCGGTTTCACTGAGATTCATG
>NZ_LWFX01001049.1:0-4673 GCF_001635175.1 Alcanivorax sp. HI0083
GATGTCCCGGGAGTGGCTCAGCCGCTCCCGGCACATTACTCCTTCCTCTCTCTTTTCCTGCTTTGACTTCTGCCACCAGCCCATTAGAGCCATAAGCTCGCCAACACGGTCAATAAACCAGCAATACGCACTTATCCACACGCCAAGTGTTGACTTGCCACGCTACGTCTCGTTATCTAAGTGGCTCTGTACCCGATAACAACAACTGCGAGCCCATGCCGTCCGCTAATCTTTCTGCCTCTCTGAAGCACAAAACCGTCGCGCCTTTCTGGCTGGAATACCTGCTGGATGCTGCTCTGCGCGCCGGCGTTGACCTGAGCTATGCACTGGTGGAGTCCGGCATCAGCAACGACGACCTGGAAGATCCACAGTCGCGGATTTCCATGGCCATCGAAAACCAGTTACTGAAACAGGCTATCGCTGGCAGTGCAGATCCGCTATTTGGGCTGCATATGGGGGAAGGCATCCGTCCGCGCTTCATGGGCGAACTGGGCTACGCCAGCATGTCCAGCGCCACGCTGGGGGACGCCATCGAGTTGATGATTCCCTTTATGAAAGTCACCACCGAATACGCCCAATTGCGTTTTGAGTGGCGCGAACACCATGGCGATAAAACGCTGTGGCTGATGTGGGAAAGTGATCTGGAAGACCTGCCCACCTATCCAGCCCGGGTGGACGCCAATTTCGCCGCCGCCATCGTTTACGGGCGCTGGCTGATTGGCCAGGAGCTGAACCCGGCACGCATTCTTTTCAAACACGCCCCCCAGGGCGACGAAGCCGAGTACCAGCGCATCTTCCGTTGCGACGTCACTTTCAGTCAGCCGGAAAATGCCATTGTGCTACCCGGCCATCTGCTGGATTTGCCCCTGCGCGATGCCGACCCGGAAGTGCACAAGGTGGCTCGCTCACGCATGCAACGGGCTGTCACCCAGTACCACGCCCGCGACAACCTGCTGGAACAGGTGCGCCTGGAAATCCAGAAACGCCTGCAACAAGGCGTCCCGCAGCTGGAGCCCATCGCCGATCAGCTGGGTGTCAAACCCTGGACCCTGCGTCGACAGCTACGGGCCGAAAACACGGATTTTTCCAGCCTGCTGGAAGATGAGCGCCGCCGCCTTGCCTGCGACTGGCTGCTGCACAGCGAACGTTCCGTTAATCAGATCGCCCTGGATTTGGGCTATTCCGAACAAAGCGCGTTCAACCGTGCCTTTAAACGCTGGTTTGAGATGACGCCGGTGCAGTACCGCGATAGTCAGGGCAATCAAACCTTCAACGACTGAGCCCCCGCCACTGACGTTTGCACTGGCCCAGCGTCAGCCCCTGTGCAAAGCCGTTGACCAGGGTGGCGCCCAACCGCCCCTGTAACATCCGCGTGGACACCGGGAGCAAGCCATAGAAAAGCTGCCCAAGGCGGCTGACGTGCTGCAGCTCTTCTCGCCACCCCGCCAACGCACGGGGATAGGACACCTCTGGCCTTTCGCCCAGCACCGCTTGTGCAGCGAGTTGACCACTGAGTACCGCGCCGTAGATTCCCTCGCCCAGTAACACCTCTGTGCAACCCGCCGCATCGCCCGCGAACAGCACACGGCCATTGACCAACCGGGCTTTCGGCAGCCAGGTGCCCAGCGGATAGCCCGCCACGTGCTCCGCCTCTGCCCCCAGGCGTGCCCGGCAATAGCGCTGCAGCGCCGCACGTTCCGGTGCCGCCACCCCGTGCCGCCAGACATAGAGCCCCACATTCACATGGTCGCCCTTGGGAAACAGCCAGCCATAACCGCCGCGAATAACACCAAAATCCAGCGTCATCGGCGGATAATCGCTCACCTTTTCCCGGGGCACGCACCCTTCAATGGCCATGGCTCCAGGCAGGTGACGTTCCCCCAGCATCCGCGCCACGGCGCTGTTGGCTCCGTCCGCTGCGATCAGCCAGGACGCAGAAAAGGAGTCTCCCTCACGGGTCTTCACGCGGACCCAGCTTGAGCCTTGCTCTATGAGTCTCAGGCCTGCAGTCTCATGGAACACGGCACCTTGCTGTTCTGCCTGCTCTCGGCAAAACGCATCCAGCTCTGCCCGTTCGGTCATGACACAGAACGGCGTGGCGCTGCTGAGGTGACGCACCGGCGAGGACGAATGACTCACCGCCAGGGAAGTAACCGCTTCGCGCACCACCGGCGCAATGCTGAATCGGTAGCGCGCCAACGCTTTCTCCGTGACCCCGCCCGCACAAGGCTTTCCCCGTGACCGGGGCCGCGAAATCACGGCCACTTTCAACCCGGCCGCAGCCAGATCCCATGCCGCTGCGCAGCCCGCCTGACCGGCGCCGACAATCAACACATCCCAGTTCGTCATATATCTCCCCCTGATTCCGTGCGATTAGCCGCCGGGTCCTTTATAATGCGCGCCGTCCGGGACCCTGACCCACGGACCTTGCTCAGCGGTCCCCTCGGTTTCAGCCCACATAAGTTCTCCCGAATTAAAGCTAGGAGATTGTTCATGAAAGCACCCGTACGCGTAGCCGTCACCGGCGCCGCTGGCCAAATCAGCTATTCCCTACTGTTCCGCATCGCTTCCGGCGATATGCTCGGCAAAGATCAGCCCGTTATTCTGCAGCTGCTCGAAATCACCCCTGCTCTGGAAGCCCTGAACGGGGTCATCATGGAGCTGGAAGATTGCGCATTCCCGCTGGTTGCCGGCATTACCGGTACCGACGATGCCAACGTGGCCTTCAAAGACGCCGATTACGCGCTGCTGGTTGGTGCTCGTCCGCGTGGTCCGGGCATGGAGCGTAAAGACCTGCTGGAAGCTAACGCAGCCATCTTCTCCGCCCAGGGTAAAGCCATCAACGACAATGCCAGCAAAGGCATCAAAGTCCTGGTTGTCGGTAACCCGGCCAACACCAACGCCCTGATCGCCCAGCGCAATGCGCCGGACATCGATCCCCGTCAGTTTACTGCCATGACCCGCCTGGACCACAACCGTGCCATGGCGCAGCTGGCCAACAAGCTGGGCAAAACCGTCAATGACGTGAAGAAAATGCTCATCTGGGGCAACCACTCTTCCACCCAGTACCCTGATCTGCACCACTGCGAAGTGGATGGCAAAGTGGCCATCGATCAGGTTGAGCAAGACTGGTACGAAAACGACTACATCCCGACTGTGCAACAGCGTGGTGCGGCCATCATCAAGGCCCGTGGCGCTTCCTCTGCTGCCTCAGCTGCCAACGCCGCTGTGGACCACATGCGTTCCTGGGCACTGGGTACCGACGAAGGTGACTGGGTTTCCATGGGTATCTACAGCGATGGTTCCTACGGCATCCAGGAAGGCCTGATCTACTCCTTCCCCTGCACCTGCAAAGACGGCGACTGGACTATCGTTCAGGGCCTGGAAGTCAACGACTTCTCCCGTGGCAAGATGCAAGCTACCGAGCAGGAACTGGCGGAAGAACGTGACGCCGTTTCTCACCTGCTGCCGTAAGGCTCAGGTCGGGTAATAAAAAAAGGGGCTCTTCGGAGCCCCTTTTTTGTGCCGCTCTGCGGCTGCAACATGCTTCACTCAGCATGTAACGAGCGATCAGTATTCAGAATAATCCATCTGCTGCATCTGGGCCTGTTGTGCATACTGTGCATAGTTGGCCATGGTGAGCGGGAACAGCACACCGAAGTAGCCCACCATCAACAACAGCACAATCACAAAGGCGGCTTTTACGCCACCGGAATTGCCGACCGGAGCGGCGCCGTACTGGTTGCTGCCTTCGCTACCGCGTTTGAACAACATCACCAGACCCAGCACCAGGTTGGCAATCGGCACCAGCATGAGCAGGCTCAACCAGCCGCTGGCGTTGATGTCGTTGAGACGACGTACCATGTAGCCCCAGCTCATCACCATCACACCGATGAAAGCCACGGTGGCAATCAGGCCCATGATCATTGCACCCACGCCGATGTCAGCGTCCCCGGCGCTCATCATGCTTGGAATCAGAATCGCGGCTGCCACCCCGACCACAAGATAGAACAACAAGGTCAGACCAGCGGCATACACGAAATAGCGCATACGGCCGATACGCCCTGACAAAGACAGAAACTTGGGCTGATAGGTGTCCTGGTTACCGGCAACAGCAACATCTGCATTGGGTGCCTGATAGGGTTGGTTCATGGGTACTCCCCCTGGGTTCAAGGTTAAAAAAACAGTCAAAAATGAATGCTTCGCAATCGTTACAGCGTATGGCGCCGACCGAAGTCATCCATGGCACGCAGTAAATCCCGACGACTGATCTGTCCGATCAGTTTTCCGCTGTCCAGCACCGGTAGCCGACGGCGATGATCCGCAAGAAAAATTTCTGCCACATCCAGAATGGAATCCGAGCCTTCCACGGTCTGCAGATCCACACTCATGTACTCCTTTACCGAACCGATGTCTGTACCGTGGTAGCTTGCTTCCAGCGCGCCCTTAAGACAGTCGGATTCGGAAAAGACCCCCACCACACGGCCCGTTTCATCCACCACCGGGCCACCGGAAATCTGATTTTCCAGCAATACACGAATGGCTTCACTCACGGACATATCGGGGGAAAAGGTGACCAGACGGCGGCTCATGTACTCCGCCACATGCATGGACTTGAGCATAATTCTTCCCTGTGCAGTGAGAGCCGGCATCATGCCGGCCATTTGTGATTT
>NZ_LWFX01001050.1:0-8554 GCF_001635175.1 Alcanivorax sp. HI0083
TGGTTTGATTGGTGGTGAAAACATCGGTGAGACAGTGGAAGGGCTGGAGCGTTACCCGATCAGCCTTCGATATCCTCGCGAGTGGCGCGACACGGTGCATCGCTTACGCGATTTGCCCATAGTCACTCCCGAAGGAAAACAAATTACCCTCGGAACCGTGGCGGATATCAAGATTACCGATGGGCCACCGATGTTAAAAAGTGAGAATGGCCGACTGTCTGGGTGGGTGTATATCGATGTTCGGGGGCGTGACCTAGCCTCGGTAGTGGATGATCTACGTGCCTCAGTGAATGATGGAGTCAGGCTGCCAGAGGGGGTCAGCTTGTCCTTTGCCGGTCAGTTTGAGTTCCTGGAGCGGGCCAATGCGAGACTGAAAGTGGTGGTGCCGGCGACCTTACTGATTATTTTCGTACTGTTATTCCTGACCTTTCACCGTATCGGTGAAGCCTTGCTGATTATGGCTACGTTACCGTTTGCGGTGACCGGCGGTATCTGGTTCTTGTATCTGCTGGACTACAACTTGTCGGTGGCTACTGGTGTCGGCTTCATCGCCCTGGCGGGTGTCGCTGCCGAGTTTGGCGTGATCATGTTGCTGTACCTAAAGCAGGCGTGGCAGGAGAGGCAGGAGCAGGGCCAAAAGGATGAAGCTGCCTTGATGGGTGCTATCCGTGATGGCGCGGTATTACGTGTTCGACCTAAGGCGATGACTGTAGCTGTTATTATTGCCGGTCTTCTTCCGATTTTCTGGGGGGGAGGCACAGGTAGCGAGATCATGAGCCGCATTGCTGCGCCCATGGTAGGAGGGATGGTAACAGCACCTTT
Source organism: Alcanivorax sp. HI0083 (assembly GCF_001635175.1). Lineage (NCBI taxonomy): Bacteria > Pseudomonadati > Pseudomonadota > Gammaproteobacteria > Oceanospirillales > Alcanivoracaceae > Alcanivorax > Alcanivorax sp. HI0083. The sequence goes on from NZ_LWFX01001050.1 coordinate 823, forward strand.
GTTATCACTTTTCGTGCTGCCCGCAGCCTATCTGCTGATGCAACGACGCAACAGGAATCCGGGTTAACCAAGCTTAAAGCTTGGGTGGTTGCGATTGTGAATAAGTAAATAGAGCACATAAGGATCGCAATCTTTTGGTCTTGGCACCCTGCTTAGTGTCAGATCAGCACTGATCTGACACTAATAATCGGCGGGGGTTACAGGTGTTAAAGACAAAATTTTTCCGTGTGATGCTGGGAGGGGGGGGGGCTAGCCATACAAAAGCCGATTGACGATCGGTTTTATGTGTGTCAGTCTGATTGCCAGATTGATAATCTCTAAGTGGTCAGGATTCATGCAGCTGGGTGAACTAGAAAAGCAAGTCTTGCAATACTTCTGGAAGGGGCGCACGGCAGACGCAAAATCTGTCTATGCGCATTTCGAGAAGCAGCGCGGAGGTACCTTGAATACTATCCAGAGCACGCTGGATCGATTGTTCAAGAGGGTAAGCGGATTAAATGGTTGATCTTACCTTTGCATGAGAGTGAGACAGACCGGCATCTCATCGGATTATCTGGTTGATGCTTCACCTACTGCTGGTGCATGTTTCCTTCGCTAATTCCAGCAAGAACCCCACACGCCTCAACTTCCCGGTCATCGTTGCAACTCGCTCTCAGTGAAACGAGTTGTTTCTCAAGCGCTTGCAGAGCGGTTATCTGCGACCGCACATGAGAGATGTGATCATCGAGCAAGGCGTTGACGGCGGTACAAGGCTGATGAGGGTCGTCCTGATAGCTCTGTAGTTCGTGAATCTCAGCCAGTGACAGGCCCAGGATTCTGCAGCGACGGATGAAGGCCAGCCCCTCACCATGCTTCTCGGTATAGACACGGTAACCGTTGTCCTGCCGATCAGGCGGCGGCAACAAGCCCTGCTGTTCATAGAAGCGGATCGTCTGTGTTTCGACCCCTACCAACTGCGCCAACTGACCAATGCGCATCAGCCTCCTCCCCAACGGATTCTTTACTCTATTGACCTTATAGTAGCTTTATAGTTTTAAATGGTACCACAACATTGTTCAAGTGGAGTCGTATCATGAGCAAATCCTGTGGTGGCGCCTGTGGCGGTGATGCAACGTCCGCAGCGGATACCGATATACAGGCCTCCTCCGAGGCGCCAGGGAGATGGGTCAGTGTTTATGCCGTGCCGAAGATGGACTGTCCATCAGAAGAACGAATGATTCGCCTAGCCCTGAACGGCTTTGAGGAGATTCGGGCGCTGTCCTTCGACTTGTCGAACCGCCGGCTGAAGGTCGTGCATGACGGCGAGGTCGAGCCCGTCACCTCGAAACTGAAGACCTTGGGGCTAGGCGCCTCGCTTCAGGAAACCGTCGCTGCAAATCCGGAGACCATCAAGGCCGCCGAGTTTTCGGCAGCTTCTGCTAAGCAAGAATCCGGGACCCTGCGCTGGTTGCTCGGCATCAATGCACTTCTGTTCGTGGTGGAAATGACTGCCGGTCTGATCGCCCAGTCCACCGGCCTGATTGGAGAGTCCCTGGATAATTTTGCCGATGCGGCCGTGTACGGGCTTGCCCTTTATGCGGTTGGTCACAGCGTGAAAATGCAGCTACGTGCTGCCCATCTTGCGGGAGTCCTGCAACTGATCTTGGCTGTTGGCGTACTCATAGAGGTGGTGAGACGCTTTGTATTCGGTAGTGAGCCTGAATCGCTGGTGATGATGGCTATCGCATTCGTCGCGTTGATTGCCAATACCAGTTGTCTGCTGCTGATAGCCAAACACCGGGAGGGCGGAGCGCACATGAAGGCAAGCTGGATATTCTCGGCCAACGACGTGGTGATCAACCTGGGGGTCATTACCGCCGGCGTTCTGGTCGCGTGGACCGGCTCCAATTATCCGGATCTGGTTATCGGTAGCATCGCGGGGCTCGTCGTGCTTAACGGTGCCAGGCGCATTCTGGCGCTCAAGGGTTAAAGCATGCCCTTTATTGGCAACAATCTCTCGCCGTATGTCCTGTTTTCCATATCCGGCCTGATAGCAGCATCGGACCAAACTGTAAAATGGCTGGTTCAACAAACAATGGCTTATGGCGAGTCGATCGCGGTGACCCCGTTCTTTAACTGGGTGCACGTATGGAACACCGGTGCCGCATTCAGTCTGTTCGCAAATGCTGGGGGCTGGCAGCGCTATTTTTTTATCGGAATCGCGGTAGTGGTCTCGGTCGTGCTGATCAAGCTGATTCGTGAAAAAGGTCATAATGGAGACGCCATCGCTTACAGTCTTATCCTCGGTGGCGCCATGGGCAATCTGATTGACCGGATCTTTCGCGGCTATGTTGTAGATGCCTTCGATTTCTATTGGCGAGACTGGCACTGGCCAGCCTTCAACCTTGCCGATATTGCAATTGTCCTCGGTGCATTGCTTCTCGTTTTCGTAGGCTTACTGCGAAAAGAAAATCCCAATGCCGAGTTGGATGGATCTTCCTGAAACCTTAGCGGAAAAAAGCCTTAAAAATGCGCTCGGTTTGACCGTGCTTGCCAGTCGGTAAGGCTGCATTTCCTGGCCGGCAATCAATGCCGAACTTGTTTCTCGAAAACGACCCGCTCCCGGCCAAATGGCGGCCAAGAGCGGGCTACCCGGATGCAATTACACCTTTTCATCCTGGCGGTGCAGCAATGTGTACAGAATTGGCAGTACAAACAGCGTCAGTAGCGTCGATGAGATAATCCCGCCTATCACCACTGTGGCCAGCGGCCTTTGAACCTCAGCGCCGGTACCCGTATTGAGGGCCATGGGCACGAAGCCAAGACTGGCGACCAGTGCGGTCATCAGGACCGGACGCAAACGAATAAGAGCACCTTCCACCACGGCGGAAACCAGATCACCCTGGTTGTGCCAAAGATCCCGAATAAACGCCACCATCACCAGACCATTGAGTACCGCCACCCCCGACAGGGCTATAAAGCCCACACCGGCGGAGATCGACAGCGGCATGTCCCGCAGCCACAGTAGCAGCACGCCACCGGTCAGGGCCAGGGGGACGCCGCTGAAGATGATCAGCGCATCTTTCAGCGATCTGAATGCCATCACCAGCAGGGCAATGATGATCGCCAGGGTCACGGGCACGACAATGGCAAGGCGCTGGCTGGCGGATTCCAGTTGCTCGAAGGTACCGCCGTAATCCAGCCAGTACCCGGCGGGCAGATCCACTTCCTGTCGAACTCTTCCTTTGATCTCCTCCACAAAGCCGCCCAGATCGCGATCCCGGACATTGGCGGTGACCACCACCCGTCGCTTGCCGTTCTCCCGGCTGATCTGGTTGGGGGCCGGAGCCAACTCCAGCGCCGCCACTTCTGACAGTGGCACATAGCCGCCTCCCGGCAGGGGCACCGGCAGATCCGCCAGGCTGTCCACATCCCGGCGGATGACCTCGGGCAGGCGCACCACCAGTTGGAAGCGGCGATCCCCTTCGTAGATCAGGCCGGCGTTTTCGCCACCTACACCCGCTGCCACCAGATCCTGAAGATCATCCACGGTCAGGCCGTAGCGGGATAGCGCCATGCGTTTGGGGTGCACCGACAGCATGGGCAGCCCGGTGATTTGCTCCACCCGGGCATCGGTGGCCCCTTCCACTGACTCCACGACTTCGAGCACCACATTGGCGGCATTGAGCATCTGGTCTAGGTCGTCCCCGAATACCTTGATGCCCAGGTCCGCCCGCACACCGGAGATCAGTTCGTTGAAGCGCATCTCGATGGGTTGGGTGAACTCGTAGTTGTTCCCGGGCAATTGCCCGACCGCCGCCTGAATCTCGGCAATCAGCTCATCTCGCGGTTTGTCCGGGTTCGGCCATTGCTCGCGCGGCTTGAGAATCACGAAACTGTCCGCGATATTCGGTGGCATGGGGTCGGTGGCCACCTCCGGTGTCCCGATTCGCGAGAATACCTTGTCTACCTCGGGGAAGGCCTTGATGCGCCGCTCCAAAGGTTTCTGCATCGCAATGGATTGCTCCAGACCTGTGCCGGGAATGCGCAGGGCTTGCACAGTCATATCACCCTCGCTGAGCTGGGGGATGAATTCCGACCCCAGGGTGGTTGCTAGCCAGATACAGACCGCCAGTAGGGCGCCGGCGCCCCCCAGTACCGGCCAGCGGAATTTCAGGGCCAGCTCCAGCGCCGGGCGATAGATCCCTTTGGCCGCACTGATGGCGGCACTTTCCTTTTCGCGGATCCTGCCTGTGAGGAACACCGCAACGGCGGCGGGGACGATGGTGAGCGAAAACACCATGGCTGACACCAGGGCCATGACCACGGTGGCGGCCATGGGATGGAACATCTTGCCCTCTACCCCTGTGAGGGAGAAGATGGGGATGTAAACTACGGTAATGATCGCCACCCCGAACAGGCTCGGACGTATCACCTCGGTCGTGGCTTCATAGACGACCTGCAGCCGTTCCTTGAGCGGCAGGCGCGCACCCGTAGCCTGCTGAGACCCGGCCAGGCGCCGGATGCAGTTCTCCACGATAATCACCGCGCCATCGACAATCAGCCCGAAGTCGAGTGCCCCCAGGCTCATCAGGTTGGCGGAAACGCCGGTCCTCACCATGCCAGTGATGGTGGCGAGCATCGACAGGGGGATCACCGCCGCGGTAATAAGGGCGGCCCGCAGGTTGCCCAGCAGCAGGAACAGCACCACGATCACCAGCAGCGCACCCTCAAGCAGATTCTTCTCCACCGTGGCGATGGCCTTGTCCACCAGAGTGGTGCGGTCATAGACGGCTTCCACGCGAATGCCCTCGGGCAGGGATGGCCGGATATCCTCCAGCCGCTCGCTAACGGCCCGGGCGACACTACGGGAATTTTCTCCCATCAACATCATGGCGGTGCCGATCACCGTTTCCACGCCGTCGCGGGTGGCAGCCCCGGTGCGCAGCTCCTTGCCAATGGCCACTTCCGCGACATCCTTCACCCGGAGGGGCACGCCATCGCGGTTGGCGATCACTACTTGTTCGATGTCGCCGATGGTCTTCAGTTGGCCGGGGGAGCGCACCAGCAGCTGCTGGCCATTGCGTTCGATATAGCCAGCGCCACGGTTGGCGTTGTTGGCCCTCAGTGCCGCCACCAAGTCCTCGAGGCTGACGCCGAGCTCCAACAATTTTTTCGGGGAGGGCGTGACGTGATACTGCTTGTCGTAGCCGCCGATGGAATTGATTTCGATCACCCCGGGCACCTGGGCCAGTTGAGGTTTGATGATCCAGTCCTGCACTTCCCGCAGGGCAGTGGCATCCCAGGGCTCACCATTTTCCCGGGTGGCGCCGGGCGCCGCATCCACGGTGTACATGAAAATCTCGCCCAACCCGGTGGCGATGGGGCCCATCTCCGGCTCCAGCCCAGGCGGAAGGACGCTTTTGATGGCGCCAAGGCGCTCGTTGATCAAGTTGCGGGCGAAATAGATGTCCGTGCCTTCTTCGAACACCACGGTCACCTGGGACAGGCCGTAACGGGACAGGGATCGGGTGTAGGACAGGCTGGGCAGGCCGTACAGCGCCGTCTCCACCGGGAACGTGATGCGCTGCTCTGTCTCCAGGGGTGAATAACCGGGTGCCTCGGTGTTGATCTGCACCTGGACATTGGTGATATCAGGTACCGCGTCGATGGGCAGGCGCTGGAAACTCCAGACACCGACACCGATCAGCACCAGAATCAGCGAAAGCATGAGATAGCGCCGTTCTACAGAGAGGCGCACGATAGCGTCGATCATAGTGGCCTCCTGTTAATCGTCGTCTGACACGCTGGATTTTTCGATATCCGCCTTGATGAGATAGCTGTTCTCCACCACGTAGCGTTCGCCGGGCTTCAGGCCAGAAAGTATTTCGGTGAACTGGCCATCCGTGCGGCCCAACTCGACAGGCCGGGGCTCAAAGCTATTGCCTTCTTGCACAAACACGACCTGGGATTCGTCGAGCAACTGCAGGGCCCGATTTTCTATCACCAGCGGCACTTCGATACGCTCTACCACGATGCTCGCCGAAACCAGCCGGCCCGGTGAAAGCAGCTCCTCTGCGTTGGCAATTTCTGCCCGGGCAATGACGTAGGGCGAGCCGCTGTTCTGCGGCACGATATGACTGATCCTGGACTCGTGCTGGGCATCTCCGGTGTCAATTCGCACCAGCTGTCCTGGTGCGATTTCGCGGCGCTGCCCCGGGAAGATTTTCAATTCCACCCATAGCGGGTCGAGCTTGGCGATGGTGAACAGCGCCTGCTCCCCGGCCAGCTCGCCGACGTTGATATTGCGCTGGATAACGGTACCGGCGAAAGGCGCACGCAAGGTGTAGGGTTGGAGGCTGTCGTTGGATTCGATGCTGGCCAGTGGCTCGCCAGCCTTGACCGCGTCACCGAGACTGGCATTGATTTTCGTAACCTGACCCGGGAAGCGTGCCCTGATCAGGGCAATCCCGTCGGGATTGGGAACAAGGCGGCCATAACTGCTGATGGTGCGCTCCAGGATGCCGGCACCTGCGGCCTTGCTTCGGATACCGGCTTGCTCCGCCATCTCGGCGGAGATTTCCGCGTGAGTGCTCTCCGACTCCTCGTGCTCGCCGCGCTCTTCGTTGACGTCACCGTGCGCATGCGAATCATCACTGTGATCATCTTCCGCGGCATGAGTCGGTCCGGCCGTCAGCACATAAACGCTGGCAAGTATGAGTAAATAGTTAACGACTTTCATGGTAGTAATCCTTGTTCAGCGGCCAGCCAGAGGCTGCGCCGTCAGTTGTTCGATCAGCGACTGGTTGAGCAGCGCCGTGGTGGCGGCGTCGACCAGCGCCTGCCGGGCGGAGAGCAATTCCCGCTGCGCGGCGGTCCACTCCACATAGCTGTAGCGACCTTTCTCGTAGGCCTCGCGGGTCTGGCTGAGGGCATCACTCAGATCGGGAAGCACTTGGCCGCGAATCTGCTCAACCGCCTCGATGTTTTGCTGCCGCTGTCGGTAAGCCTCGAACAGGCGCGAGTGGAGGCGAAGCAGGGTGTCCTCCCGGCGGTACCGGACTTCATCCCGCGCCGCCAGAGCGGCTTGCACTTCGCCGCGATTGCGCCGTCCGGAAAACAGCGGTACGGAAAACCCGCCGACCAGCGCCGAGTCATCCGTCTCCTCGAACTGCCGGACACCCACCTGCCAGCGGATATCGCTCTCGGACTGGCTCCGTGCCAATTGGACTTCCGCCTCACGGACGCGCCGCTCGCTGGCATAGATTTGAATGGCCGGGCTCTCACTGACCCGCTGGTACAGGATCTCGAAACTGTCGGAGGACCCGAACTGGAACAGGTCGCCCTCCAGACTCTGAAAGTCCGGACGGGTATCACCCCAGAGCGAAGCCAGAGCTATTTTCCGGCTCTCGTATTCGCTTAACACGCGGGACTGCTCGATACGACTCCGGGTGAGCGCGGCCCTGGCGCGCATGACTTCGGCTTGGGGCGCCGCGCCCCGGTCGGCGCGACGGGTGACGATCTCGTGGGTGGCCTCGGTCAGCGCCACAGCGTCAGCGGCCAGTTCAAGTTTTTCCTGCAGGGCCAAGGTGGCGACAAAACGCTGGGCCACCTGTCCCAGCACATCCAGGGTTTCGGCCTGGCGCTCGGCCTCGACCAGAGCGTATCGCGAGTCGACGACGCTGACGCGGGCCTCACGCTTGCCGCCAAGTTCGAGAACCGATGACAAGGACAGGGTGTACTCTGCCGCGTC
>NZ_LWFX01001051.1:0-4248 GCF_001635175.1 Alcanivorax sp. HI0083
TCGATGAAAGACTTGGTGCTCAAACTGAAAATTGAAGTAGAAGGTGGTAATAACTTTGCCGGGGCACTGTCCAAGCATCCTGACTATTTTGACGATCTTTACTGCAGCCTGATTGACGCAGGCGAGCAGTCAGGTGCACTGGAAACCATGCTCGACCGGGTCGCTCTATATAAAGAAAAAAGTGAAGCACTGAAACAAAAAATCAAGAAGGCCATGAAGTACCCGGCCACTGTAGTAATCGCTGCGGTCATTGTGACGGCAATTTTGCTGCTCAAGGTGGTTCCGGTATTTCAGGACTTGTTCGACGGCTTCGGTGCAGAGCTACCTGCTTTTACCCTGTTTGTTATCGGGCTATCGAAAAGCTTGAGTAATAATTTTCTCCTGATCCTGGTAGGCATCATCGGCTTTGCCGTGGGCTTCTCAACGCTCAAGAAAAAGTCCGAAGCATTCAGGAACGCTCTCGACCGCCTGGTTCTGAAACTTCCCATTGTCGGAGACTTGGCATTCAAGTCCACGATTGCTCGTTATGCTCGCACCCTGTCCACCACCTTTGCTGCCGGTGTTCCCCTGATTGAAGCTTTGGATGCCTGTGCCGGGGCTACCGGCAACGTAGTCTATCGTCGCGCTGTCCTTCAAGTGAAAGACGACGTCTCTACCGGTCAGCAATTGCAGTTTGCAATGCGCTCCACGGGCGTATTCCCAGCCATGGCCTTGCAAATGACAGCCATTGGTGAGGAATCTGGCTCTTTGGATGCGATGTTAGATAAAGTTGCCGTTTACTACGAAGAGGAAGTAGACAATGCGGTCGATGGCCTGACCAGCATGATGGAGCCGCTGATCATGGCGGTGCTGGGCGTACTGATTGGCGGCCTGATTATTGCCATGTACTTGCCGATCTTCCAGTTGGGTAACGTTGTAGGTTAATAATGATTTCAGATTCTCTGGCGCTTCTTTCGTCCAGCCCGACCCTTCTGGTCGGGCTTTGTGTTGTTATGGGGCTGCTGGTAGGCAGTTTTTTGAATGTGGTCATTCATCGTTTGCCGTTGATGATGGAGCGGAGCTGGAAGCAGGAAGCCCGCGAGATCCTGGAGCTGCCAGCGGAAGACAGTGGCGGCATTTTCAACCTGGTGACACCGCGCTCGCGCTGCCCGAAATGCAGCCATGCGATCAGCTGGTATGAAAATATTCCCGTGTTTAGCTGGCTGGCCCTGCGCGGCAAGTGCAAGGGTTGCAAAACCCCGATCAGCAAACGCTACCCCATTATCGAACTTGTCAGTGGTGTGCTCGCCGGACTGTGTGCCTGGCACTTCGGGTATGGTCCCTGGCTGGTGTTTACGCTTTTTGCCACCTGGGTGCTGCTGGCCGCCGCCATGATCGACGCAGACACCACCCTGCTGCCGGACAGTCTGAACTACTGGTTGCTTTGGGCAGGCTTGTTGGCGGCCGTTATGGGCGTATCGCCGGTTTCATTGAGCGATGCGGTGGTCGGTGCCATGGCCGGGTATCTTTCGCTTTGGAGTGTGTACTGGCTGTTCAAGCTGATCACCGGTAAAGAAGGCATGGGCTACGGCGATTTTAAGCTGCTGGCCGCGCTGGGCGCCTGGGTCGGCTGGCAATACCTGCCGGTGATTATTCTGCTGTCATCGGTGGTCGGGCTGGTCTTCGCGATCGCCATGATGATGTTCAGCGGCGAGAAGCGCACGCAAATCCCTTTCGGACCTTATCTGGCCACCGCCGGGTGGATTGCCCTGCTCTGGGGCGATAGTATCGTCAGCTCGTATCTGGGAATGTTCAAACTCTAACGCAAACACGCCCCACGCTACACGCAGGCACGCCAACAGGCACCGCGTGATGCGCGTGTTGCGTGATGCATGCAAGCGGAATTCATCATGTTTGTTGTTGGTCTTACCGGTGGCATTGGTAGCGGCAAGACCGCTGCCACGGATTATCTTGCACAACAGGGCATCACCATTGTGGATGCGGATCTTGCATCACGGGTGGTGGTTGAGCCCGGGCAGCCCGCCTTACTCGCCATCGCCGAGCATTTTGGCCAGCATGTCATCGCCGACGACGGCGCGCTGGATCGGCGGGCACTCCGCGAGATCGTGTTTGCTGACCCGGACGCACTAAAAACCCTCGAAGGTATTACCCACCCCGCCATAGGTGACGAACTTCACCGGCAGATCGGGGCAAGCCAATCGCCCTATACCGTTCTGGTTTCCCCTCTGCTGCTGGAAACATCGCAAAAAGCCTTGGTAGATCGCATTCTGGTCATTGATGCCTCTGCAGAATTGCAGGTAGAGCGCACCATGGCACGGGATCAGGTGCCGGAAGCTCAGGTCGCGGCGATCATGAAAGCACAGCTGGCACGTAGCAAGCGACTGGATCAAGCGGATGATGTAGTGGAGAATCACGGTTCTCTGGAGGCGCTCCACGAGCAACTGAGAATGCTTCATCGGCACTATCTGGAATTGGCCGAGGCATCTCCGTAGCTCGGAAAATGGCGCCAGCCTCGCTCTCTCCAGCAGCCAATCGGTATTGTCGGAGGTAGGAGGTAGGAGGTAGGAGGTAGGAGGTAGGAGGTAGCTTGCCGCACTTCCTGCCCTACAATATTCTCCCCCTTCTCAAAGAGGGAAAACCTGCACAGAGGAATAACGCGCGTAATACCATGACTGACAAAGCCCCGGCGAAAAAAGCCACCCAAACCTACCCCTGCCCGCAGTGCAAAAGCCTCACTCGCTGGGACAACAATCCCTGGCGGCCGTTTTGTAGTGAACGCTGCAAGTTAATTGATCTCGGGGACTGGGCGACAGAACGCCACGCTATTCCAGGTGATGATGATGCCCCTGGGGATTTTGACGAGTTTTAGCCCCCTCAAAAACGCCCAACACCTCTTATTTTCTGTGGGAAGTGATGCTCGCATCACGAATAGCGGCGCAGTGTATCCGGCTTCTTCGCGATGCAAGCATCGCTTCCCACAAGATGGAGTGCTGTCAAAAGCGACCTAACACGTCTGCAGAACACTAATCACGGCCAGAAGGCGCGGATACCCGCCACGCCCACAGCGCCGTGGTCACGGGCACTGACCAGATCGCCCGGTGTCACACCGCCCAGCGCATAACAGGCAAGCGGCGCCCCCTTCATTAGCAACGCCGCTTGCGGCCAACCCAATGCAGGCTTACCCGGATGTGTCGGCGTGGGCAGGACAGGTGAAACCAGCGCCATATCCAGGCCCAGATTGCTTGCCTTATCCCGGGCCACCTGATCATGCACCGCAGCACTGATGATCCCATCAAATGCGGGTCGCTCATCCAGCCGGGCCAGTGTTCTGCCTGGAAAATGCAGGGCGAATACACCCAACGCCTTTGCTGTCGCCGCACTCTGCGCATCCACAGCACGCAACCAGACTTTTACGCCGCGTTGCTGACATTGCGCCACGATCGCGGCCACCTCGGCATGGTCACTCCACTGCCGCAAATACAGCCCCTGCTGCTCCCCATTCAATTGATCAATCCCGGCCAACAACTCGTGCAGAGTGATATCTTCCGGCGCGACCACTAACTGCTCAGGCAGCTGCATGGCATTCACCACCGGCTGATTGGCCGCCGGGAAGCGCAAATCCGACAGTTCATCCGGAAGAAACCACTGCACCCGCTGCCCTTCTCGCCCTTGTGGCTCGCCCCGCCAGGCGCAAACATCACGAAAATGCAGGGTCACATGGAGATCATCGTACTGGTGGGCAATCGTCATAAAAGGGCTGGACGTCGCCCCTGTCATGCCAAGCTCTTCTTCCAGCTCGCGAGCCAACGCTTCGTCCAACGCTTCGCCTTGCTCCACCTTGCCACCGGGAAATTCCCAGCGCCCACCCTGATGCTTATTGTCAGGGCGCTTGCTAAGACAAATTCGGCCATCTTCGCCACGGATGATGGCGGCGACGACGGTAATGGCGGGAGTAGGTTCGGTGGTCATTTATTTGGGGCCATTCGCTCTGGCAGCAGCCGGGTTAATGTGGGAGCGTGCTTGCACGCGAAGCAATGAACTGCAGCAGGGCCCAAGTAAAAGCCTTTCGCTTGCAAGCAAGCTCCTACGGGGCGATGAAGCCACAGCCTCTAGGTTCGATACTCCGCATTGATCTTCACGTAGTCATAGCTAAAGTCGCAGGTCCACACGGTGCACTGTGCATCACCAGACGCCAGATCCGCCCGAATGGTGATTTCCGGCTTCGCCATCACGGCGGCACCTTGTGCT
>NZ_LWFX01001052.1:0-2598 GCF_001635175.1 Alcanivorax sp. HI0083
GAGGGCGGCCATCAGGCCGTGGCAGGCTGGATACTCGGCGGAGGCGGTGGGGCGGCTGCCCGGCGCAGCGGTGAGGGAGGAAACGGGGGGCAGGGTGGCGGCCTGCTGATTATCCGTACTGCACGGCTTGTGGGCGATGGACTGCTGGACCTGAGTGGCTTGCCGGGGCGTGGGATCACGGGCGTAAGCCGGGCGGATACCATTGGCGGCGGTGGTGGTGCCGGTGGCACGCTCTGGCTGGATGCACCTGCTGCAACGACGGTATCGGCAAGCATTGAGCAAACCGGTGGTGCGGGTGGCGGTGCCGGGGGCGCTGGCGGGGCAGGCCAGCCGCTGGCCGCCCGGGATGGCATCATGCCGGCTCTGCGCCCGTTACCGGTTTCGGGGGTAGCGGCTGGCTATCGCTGTCGCCCGGCGGGCCACTGGATCACCGGGCAGCTGTTCGACGACAACGGCGCCGGGGAGCCCGCTCTGGCGTTTAACGGTCAGCCCGATCCAGGGGAGCGTCGTTTGTCGGGTTGGACTGTGAGTTTGGCAGGTGCGAGCCGTGAACCCGACAGGGTCACCACGGCGAAAGGCGGCCACTTCCAGTTCCGGCTTTCCGAAGCTCACAGTCAGGGGCAGCCCCTGGCCCTGACTCTGACTCTGCCTGAACGCTGGCACGTGCCGCAATTGCCGGGACTCAACGGTCAGGCCGGTAAGCAACAAGGCGAGACGCTGCGCTGGGACTTGCGTGCGCTGCCGGATCAACATTCCGGGCCGTTATCACTGGGGCTGGTGTCTGACCCGCTCTGGCAGGGCCCCGACAATCAGCATCTGGAAGCCGGCAGCACCGCGGTACTGCGGTTTGAATATCGTGCCAGCCTTACCGGGCAGGTGCAGTTCGCCAGCGCTCACCCGGCGGTGCGCAGTTTGCTGATGGATCGCCATTGTTCCGGCAACAGCGAGCAATGGCAGAGCGGCAAAAGCCCTGCTTGGTCCGTCACGGCGGGTGAGCGGGTCTGTGTGCGAGTACCGATTCTGTTTCAGGGAAAAGGCTCTGCCATTTCCGTGACCGCAACCACCGTAGCCACCGGTGCGCCTGACGGTTTCACGCTTTCACCCCAGACCGCCACGGTAAAAATTCTTCCTGCCCCTTGAAAGTGATTTGCAGGCCCCCATTTTCTTATCCAGTGACAACTGGCCGGTTGGAGCAACGCAGACAGTCTTGAGGACTGCCGGCGGCTCCGTGTCACATCAACCATTTTTAAACCGTTTTCCAGCGGATGCCTGCGGGGTCTGCTGGTGAGATTGGAATGAGGATAGTGTGATGAATACCGGATTTTCCCTTGCCCCGTTGTTTCGCCATTCTGTGGGCTTTGACCGTTTCGATGAGCTGCTGGACGCGGCGCTGCGTGCTGACCAGTCCAATGGCTACCCCCCTTACGACATCATCCGCGAAAGTGATGGCCGCTACCGTATTGTCATGGCCATGGCCGGTTTTGCGCGCAGCGACCTGGATATCACCGTGCAGGAAAATGAACTGCGCATTCGCGGTAACCTGAAGACGGAACAGGACAGTGAGCGAACCTGGCTACACCGCGGTATTGCCCGCCGGGCTTTCGAGCGCACTTTCAAGCTGGCCGACCACGTGGAAGTGGAGGCCGCCGCTCTGGAAGATGGCCTGCTGACCGTGACGTTGACCCGCGTGGTGCCGGAAGAGAAAAAGCCCCGTGTGATCCCGGTTGACGGTGCGCCGACACCTACAAAAAGTAATTAATCGCTCACATTCTGTGACGCGGTTTTTGTGACACAGTAAAGGGGCCGTAATGGCCCCTTTTTGCTAGCTTGAACAAGGTGCACCATAGTCATGGTGTGTAATAACCGGGTGGAACAACAGGTCTGTGCGGTCATCACAAAAGGATCTAATCCGTTAGCCCCACACCCAGTAACACAAGCCGGTCAGGAAGATTGGCGTACGGTATACCCGCATAAAGCGGTCTGTTGTTCGCCACAGGGAGAGGCAGCAATGAAACGACTCTACTACTTCACCAAATCACTCGCGTCCATTCAGGGCATCACCGGTGAACTGCGTCAGGCAGGTATCGGAGAAAACCGCCTGCATGTCATGGGCACCGACACCATGGCCATCGCCCAGGCTCATGTACACGGCACCACCCCGTGGGAAGAAACCGACATCATGCATTCGGGATTTCTCGGTGCGCTTATTGGCATGGCGGCTGGTTTGTTCGGCGGCTTCTTGCTGGCAGGGCTTGATCCCTGGGGAGCCAATCTGGAGAGTGGCGCCATTATCGGAGCGACCCTGTTTGGTACCTGTTTTGGCGCCTGGCTGGGTGGCTTGCGCGGCGTCTCGTCTACCAACCATCACCTGTCTCCGTATATCGACCGGGTAGAGCAGGGTGATTACCTGATGATGGTGGATGCCGATGACGATCTGCAGGCCACCAAGGTGGAAAAGGTCATGCATGGTCATCGCCATGAGGCGGAAGAAGCCGGCCGGGAAGAGCACTTCAGTCCGTTTGATTGAGTGAACGCCGGAGGCCAGATGCAGGACGCCGGACAAAGAAATCACCGCCAGGCTGCTTGACGCGACAAGTG
>NZ_LWFX01001053.1:0-11348 GCF_001635175.1 Alcanivorax sp. HI0083
CTGGAACTGCTCGGCGACACCGGTCATCTTGTTGCGCCGACCCATGGACAGGATCTGGGTGAAGCCACAGTAGAAGAAGATGCCTTCCAGTACGCAGTAGAACGCGATCAGGTTTTCCAGCAAGGCCTTGTCGGTTTCCACGGTGCCGGTGGTGAATTCCGGGTCGGACAGGTCGCGGGTGTACTGGATGCCCCACTGCGCTTTCTTGGCGACGGAGGGGATCTCCTGATACATGTTGAAGATTTCGCCTTCGTCCATGCCCAGTGATTCGATGCAGTACTGGTAGGCATGGGTATGAATGGCTTCTTCAAAGGACTGACGCAGGATGTACTGGCGACATTCCGGGTTGGTGATCAGGCGGTAGATAGCCAGCACCAGGTTGTTGGCGACCAGGGAATCGGCGGTGGAGAAGAAGCCCAGGTTGCGTTTGACGATGCGACGCTCGTCGTCGGTGAGGCCGTCGGTTTTTTTCCACAACGCCAGGTCGGCGTTCATGTTCACTTCCTGGGGCATCCAGTGGTTGGCGCAGCCATCCAGGTATTTCTGCCAGGCCCAATCGTATTTGAACGGGACCAGCTGGTTCAGGTCGGCGCGGCAGTTGATCATGCGCTTGTCGTCAACTTCCACTCGGCCGGCGGTGCCTTCCAGTTCGGCAAGGCCTTCCTCGATGTCCATCTTGGCCACGGCGGCCTGGGCGCGGGCTACCGCTTCTGAAGCGGCTCGGGCTGCGGCGGTGTTGTCTCGTCGCTGTTGCTCGATTCCATCATCCGCAGAACTTCCCGCTCCCGGTGCTTTAGCTTCAGGTGCCGCTTGGTCAGATACCGTCTCAGATTGCGGCGGCGTTGCGGTTGCGGGCTGCGGTTTGGCGACAGGCGTCTCTTGCGCATTAAATTCGTCCCAGCTCAGCATGTGTTCTCTCCATTCTTTCAAGGGTGGCGCGATGGCGTCACCGGTGGTGCATTCTTTAAGTGGCCTGATGCTGGATGCCTGACGCCGGACGCATGAAGAAAGGCGTGCGTTGAGCGTCCGGCATCTGGCGTCCGGCGTTTATTGGCAGGCTTCGCAATCCGGATCATCGATGGAGCAGGCCTGGGGTACGTCGGCGGCTTGGCCGAATTCTGCGGCTGGCTCTTCCACCTTGGAGGAAACCCGGTTCAGCTTGCCATCATTGATGGTGGACTTTTCGGTCTGCGTGGCGCCGATGGCGCGCAGGTAGTAGGTGGTTTTCAGTCCCAGCAACCAGGCCATCTTGTAGGTCACGTCCAGCTTTTTGCCGTTCGCTTCGGCGATGTACAGGTTCAGGGATTGAGCCTGGTCGATCCATTTCTGGCGACGGCTTGCGGCTTCCACCAACCAGCGCGGCTCCACTTCAAAGGCGGTGCGGAACTGTTCTTTCAGGTCTGCCGGAATCCGTTCGATGGGCTGCGCGGAGCCATCGTAGTATTTCAGGTCGTTGACCATCACGTTGTCCCACAGGCCGCGCTCTTTCAGGGCGCTGACCAGGTACGGGTTGACCACGGTGAACTCGCCGGACAGGTTCGATTTCACGTACAGGTTCTGGTACGTGGGCTCGATGGACTGGGAGACCCCGGTAATGTTGGCGATGGTCGCGGTAGGAGCGATGGCCATGACGTTGGAGTTACGCATGCCTTTCTTGGCCATGGCGCGCACGCTGTCCCAATCCAGAGTCTGGCTGCGATCGACTTTGCAGTAGTCCTCGCCACGCTGTTTGACCAGGATCTCGATGGAGTCGATGGGCAGTACCCCCTGGCTCCACAGGGAACCGTCGAAGGTCTGGTAGGCGCCGCGCTCTTCGGCCAGTTTGGCGGAGGCCTGGATGGCGTAGTAGCTCACCGCTTCCATGGAGTTGTCGGCAAACTGTACGGCGCCTTCGGAGGCGTAGCTGATGCCTTGCTTATACAGGGCGTCCTGGAAGCCCATGATGCCCAGGCCCACCGGGCGGTGCTTCATGTTGGAACGCTCCGCCTGGGGCACGCTGTAGTAGTTGATGTCGATCACGTTATCGAGCATGCGCACGGCGGTGTTGATGGTGCCTTGCAGCTTCTCGATATCCAGGCCGTTTTCGTCCACGTGCTGGGCCAGGTTCACGGAACCCAGGTTACACACGGCGATTTCTTCCTGGTTGGTGTTCAGGGTGATCTCGGTGCACAGGTTGGAGGAGTGCACCACGCCCACGTGCTGCTGCGGGCTGCGCAGGTTGCACGGATCCTTGAAGGTGAACCAGGGGTGGCCTGTTTCAAACAGCATGGAGAGCATCTTGCGCCACAGGTTGATGGCGGGCAGACGCTTGAACAGTTTCAGTTCGCCACTGCGGGTTTTGGCTTCGTATTCCAGGTATGCCTTCTCGAACGCTTCACCGTACAGGTCGTGCAGGTCCGGGGTGTCGTTGGGGCTGAACAGGGTCCAGTCTTCTTCGTTGATCACACGCTTCATGAACAGATCGGGAATCCAGTTGGCGCTGTTCATGTCGTGGGTACGACGGCGGTCGTCACCGGTGTTCTTGCGCAGCTCGAGGAATTCCTCGATGTCCATGTGCCAGGTTTCCAGGTAGGCACAGACGGCGCCTTTGCGCTTGCCACCCTGGTTAACGGCCACGGCGGTATCGTTGACCACTTTCAGGAAGGGGACGACACCCTGGGAGCGACCATTGGTGCCCTTGATGTAGGCGCCCAGTGCCCGCACCGGGGTCCAGTCGTTACCCAGGCCGCCGGCAAATTTGGACAGCATGGCGTTGTCCTGGATGGCGCCGTAAATGCCGTGCAGGTCGTCGGGCACGGTGGTCAGGTAGCAGCTGGACAGCTGCGGGCGCAGGGTGCCGGCGTTGAACAGGGTCGGCGTGGAGCTCATGTAGTCGAAGCTGGAGAGCAGGTTGTAGAACTCAATGGCGCGGGCTTCGCGATTGTCTTCTTCCACGGCCAGGCCCATGGCTACACGCATGAAGAAACACTGGGGCAGCTCGATGCGGGTGTCGTTGTGGTGGATGAAGTAGCGGTCGTACAGGGTTTGCAGGCCCAGGTAGGAGAACTGCAGGTCGCGGTTGCCATCCAGGGCGGCACCCAGCTTGTCCAGGTCGTACTCGGCCAGTTGCGGAGACAACAGTTCCAGCTCGATGCCTTTGCCGATGTATGCTTTCAGCGCTTCACCGTAAAGGGCGTTCATTTCATCGTGGCTGGCGCGCTCGGCTACATTCAGGAACTGCAGGGCTTCGGCGCGAATCTTGTCCATCAGCAGGCGGGCGGTGACCTGGGAGTAATTCGGCTCCACCTCGATCATGGTACGGGCGGTGATCACCATGGAGGTGTTCACGTCGTGGATAGACACCCCGTCGTACAGGTTTTTCACGGTTTCGGTGATGATCTTGTCGGCGTTGACATCGCTCAGGCCGGAGCAGGCCGCACGAATCAGGTGCTCAAGGCGGGCCATGTCCAGCGGTGCCTTGCTGCCGTCTTCCATGGTGACAGACATATCCACCTGGTGGGTGGGGGCGGGCAGGTCGCTGCTGTGTTCGGCGGCGCGTTTGGAGGCCTGCTGTTCACGGTACAGTACATAGTCACGGGCGACTTTCTGTTCGCCGTTGCGCATCAGGGCCAGTTCGACCTGGTCCTGGATTTCTTCGATGTGGATGGTGCCACCGGAAGGCATGCGACGCTTGAAGGTGGCGCTGACCTGCTCGGTGAGGCGCGCCACGGTTTCATGGATGCGGGACGATGCAGCGGCGGTGCCGCCTTCCACAGCCAGGAATGCCTTGCTGATGGCGACGGTAATCTTGTCGTCATCGTAGCTCACTACCTTGCCATTACGCTTGATCACGCGCAGCTGGCCGGGGGCGGTGCTGGCAATACTTTGATCCTGGTCGTTGCTGTCGCTGGCAGGGGAGCCGGCGTTCTGTGGGTTTTGGCTCATATCCGTCTGCATGGTGCCCTCTCCGTTGTTTGTGCTTTCGCTGTCTGTTTTGTGTGTTGTGGGCGTGGCAGCTTCACCACGCAAAACGCCACGACCCAGGGCCATGGCGTGTTAAATCGTGTCGTGGGTGGTGCATGGTGGTATCGCGAGCGCGCGAACCACAATATATTGTGTCTTATCCATGACGTTATTCTTTCCCCTTCTTGTCGGTAAAAGGCTAAATCGCTGATGCGATTGCACTTTTCCACGCTGTAGACTGTTTTGTCCTGGGGCGGCGTCCGTTTTACAAAAACCCAACATCTTGGGGTCGGCGCCTGAATTCAGTACAAGTTATAGTTGTCCCCGCTTTTTTGCAAGCACTTCGCCTGGGGAAATCTTGTGGATAACCTGTGGGGCGATGTGGGTGCATTGCGAGTGCTTTTTTTCTGTGCAGGCGCACACTAGATATAGTGTTTGTCAATGGGAAAAAACGGTCACAGGCTGTTCTGTGTCAAGGGCCCGTGGGCCCCACGCAAAAGCGGGGTATGGCGGTTGTTTGTACGATGAACAGGCCGAGAGGTTGCCGTGCACAGCGTGTATGCGTATAAACATCCGATAGGGATACGTTTGTTACAGTTCGCCGGGTTGGCGCTGAAACAAAACGACAATAACGATACAAATTCAAAAGGATAAGGACGGGATGACAACGGTGCAGGATAACCCGCCAGCCATCATGATCGTAGAAGACGACGAGCGTCTTGCCGATTTAACCTGTGAATATCTGCAAAGCAACGGCCTGGATGTCACGGTAGTGAGCGACGGCGAAGAAGCCATTCGTCGCATCCGTGCGGAACAGCCCGATCTGGTGGTGCTGGATCTGATGCTGCCCGGGGCCGACGGCCTGACGGTATGTCGTGAAGTGCGCAGTGCCTATAAGAATCCCATCCTCATGCTGACCGCTCGTACGGATGACATGGATCAGGTGCTGGGGCTGGAAATGGGCGCGGATGACTACGTGGCCAAACCGGTGAAACCCCGCGTGTTGCTGGCACGGATTCGCGCCTTGTTGCGCCGGGTGGAAACCGACAGCGAACGAGACAACTCACCGGCCCGCCTGGAATTTGGTGCCCTGGTGATCGACAACTCGGCGCGGGAAGTGACCCTCGCGGGTGAGTCGGTGGACCTGACCAGCGCCGAATACGACCTGCTTTGGTTGCTGGCGTCCAATGCGGGCACGGTGCTCTCGCGGGAGACGATTTTCGAGAAACTGCGTGGCATTCAATATGACGGCCAGGACCGCTCTATTGATGTGCGTATTTCCCGGATTCGCCCGAAAGTGGGGGACGACCCGGAAAATCCCAAGCGCATCAAGACGGTGCGTTCCAAGGGCTATCTGTTCGTCAAGGAAATCGGCGCGGCATAACGGCTGTTTTGGCCGTCGCGGCGCAGGGATGACGCTGGGTGACGTTTGAATAGTATTTTCCTGAGGCTCTACGGGGGCTTGTTGCTGGCGCTGTGTTTCATCGGCGCCATCACCTATGGTGCCGTGGAGCTGGTGAACAGCTACCGATCTGATCTGTACCGGGAAAAAATGGCCCGCGGTACCTTTTTCCTTATGGCGGAGGGCTACCAGCGCTATGAAGCCGGGGATCGCGATCGCTGGAGCCAGGTACTCAGCAAGCTGTTCAGTGCCGAGATATCCCTGAAATCCCGCGAGGAACTGGCGCTGGGCTACCGGGAGAAGCTGCACCTGGAAGACGGCCTGGTGGTCATGCGTCTGAACGACGATGAAGGCTACGCCGACATTCTGTTCCAGATCCCCGACGAAGATGCCTATATCAACACACGTATGACCAAAGTGTCCGAGCAACAGGCGCGGGCTACGGCAGTGTTGATTCTGAATCATTTATCGCATTTTCAGGAATCCGAGTGGGCTCCGGCGCTGGCGGACCTGCAGCATCAGTTTGGTTACCCGCTGACACTGGTTCAGCGTGATGACGTCTCCCTGGATGGCGAGCAGGAGCAGCGACTCAATCGCCGCGAAGTGGTCATCGCCCTGGATGACAGTACTCGCCGTGATTCCAGTATTCGTATTTACGCTCCGGTGGCGCAGACCGGCAAGCTGTTGGTGATTGGTCCGCTAAGCCTGTTTGACCAATTCCCCATTGAGCTGTTGATCATTGCCGGGGCGACTAGCCTGTTGGCGGTGGCATTGGCAACCTACCTGCAGGTGAGTCCGTTGCAACGCCGACTCAAGCAGCTCGACAATGCCGTGAGCCAACTTGGCAGTGGTGATCTGGGCGCCTACGCCAATATTGAAGGCAGCGACGCCATCGGCCAGGTGGCCGCCACCTTTAATGGCATGACGGCGCACATTCGCCGGTTGATCGAATCCCAGCGGGAGATGACCCGGGCGGTGAGCCATGAACTTCGCACTCCGGTGGCACGTCTGCGTTTTGGCCTGGAGATGCTGGCGGATATCGAATCGGCTGAGCTGCGTCGGGAAAAGCTCAATGCCATGGATCTGGACATCGAGCAGCTGGATCAGTTGATCGACGAAATTTTGACCTATGCTCGTCTGGAGCAGGGCACACCCAATATCGAATTCCAGCCGGTGGTGATTGGCGAGTTGTGCGAACAACTGCGCGATGAGCTGGAAACCATCCGCGATGAAACGGTCATCACCGTGATCAATCCGTACCCGACCCTGGAAGTGGAAGCGGAAGAGCGTTACCTGCACCGGGTGTTGCAGAACCTGGTGACCAATGCCTTGCGCTACGCGAAAGCACGTATCGTCATGCGGGTGGAGGAGAGCGAGGATCTGGTGGTGATCCATGTGGACGATGATGGTCCGGGTATTCCGGAGCATGAGCGCGAGCGCGTGTTCAAACCCTTTGCCCGGCTGGATAAAAGTCGTCACCGGGCCAGCGGCGGGTATGGTTTGGGGCTGTCCATCGTGAAGCGGATTGTGGACTGGCACGGCGGAGAGATTCGCGTGGAAGAAAGCCCGGAAGGCGGAGCCCGGTTTACCGTAAGCTTGCCCAAGAGCCAGCAAGGCCAGCATGTGCTGGGTCGGATGAGTGGATAGTGCGCCGGGCACCAGATACCGGACGATATCGAAAACCGTAATCGAACCCGGCTGCAGTGCGCGAGCTGTGCGTCAGGCACCCGGTGCCAGGCGATATATAGCCGATAAGGTCTATAAGGTTGTCCGTTATCGTGCAATCTGTCATCGGACCTTCATTTAAAATGCGTCTCCCGACGCCCTCCGGGACGTCTGCCTGATCCAGCCACCAATACTGATAACAGGATTAGCCGAGTCATGTCTTACATCCTATCCATCGACCAGGGCACCACCAGTTCCCGCGCCATCGTTTTTGATGCCAGTGGCCGTGCCTGTGGGCAGGCGCAGAAAGAGTTTCGCCAGCATTTTCCCCAGGATGGCTGGGTGGAGCACGATGCCATGGAGATCTGGAATGACACCCTGGCGATGTGCCAGCAAGCCTTGCGCAATGCCCGGGTGGAGGCACAGCAACTGGCCGCTATCGGTATCACCAACCAGCGAGAAACCACCGTGCTGTGGGACCGGGAAACCGGGGATCCGCTGGCCAAAGCCATTGTCTGGCAGGATCGCCGTACAGCCGCCACCTGTGAAAGGCTAAGGGATCAGGGGCATGAAAGCTGGGTGCGCAGCAAGACGGGCCTGCTGTTGGATCCTTACTTTTCGGCCACCAAGCTGGCCTGGTTACTGGATAACGTGGCGGGTGCCCGCCAGCGTGC
Source organism: Alcanivorax sp. HI0083 (assembly GCF_001635175.1). Taxonomy (NCBI): domain Bacteria; kingdom Pseudomonadati; phylum Pseudomonadota; class Gammaproteobacteria; order Oceanospirillales; family Alcanivoracaceae; genus Alcanivorax; species Alcanivorax sp. HI0083. The sequence continues at coordinate 7,684 of NZ_LWFX01001053.1, forward strand.
TGAGGCCGGTGAGTTGGCATTTGGCACCATTGATAGCTGGCTGCTGTGGCAGTTGACCCGCGGCAAGGTGCACGCCACCGATGCCACCAATGCCTCGCGGACGCTGTTGTTCAATATTCATGAACAATGCTGGGATGAGGAGCTGCTGGCCTTGTTCAATGTGCCGGCTTCAGTGCTGCCGGATGTGCGCGACAGTGCCGCCGACTTTGGTACCACCTGCCCGGAATTGTTGGGCGCGGCCGTGCCGGTGGCGGGTATTGCCGGGGACCAGCAGGCGGCTCTGGTCGGCCAGGCCTGTTTTTCTCCGGGGATGGTGAAAAGCACCTATGGCACCGGCTGCTTCATGGTCATGAATACCGGCGAGGCAGTGGAATCCCATAACCGGTTATTGACCACCGTGGGCTACCGCCTGAACGGCAAGACCACCTATGCCCTGGAAGGCTCCATTTTTGTGGCGGGTGCGGCGATCCAGTGGCTGCGTGATGGCCTCAACCTGATTCGTGATGCCAGTGAAACCGAAGCGCTGGCCCGCCGTGCCGGTTCCGCCGGTGGCGTGTATCTGGTGCCGGCCTTTACCGGCTTGGGGGCGCCCTGGTGGGACCCCCATGCACGGGGCGCGTTGCTGGGCCTGACCCGCGACACGGGTATTGCCGAAGTGGTAACCGCAGGGTTGGAAGCGGTGTGCTACCAATCCCGGGATCTGCTGGATGCCATGGCAGCGGACTGTGGCACTCGGCCCACCACTCTGCGGGTGGATGGCGGAATGGTGGTGAACAACTGGCTGAGCCAGACCCTGTCGGATGTGCTGGGCGTCTGTGTGGATCGGCCGGTGGTCACCGAAACCACCGCCCTGGGAGCGGCCTATCTGGCGGGTCTGGGGGTGGGCTTGTATACATCGCTGGAGTCCGTGGCCGAGCAGTGGCGTTGTGAGCGGGAGTTTTCCCCGGCGCTGGACGAGGCGGAGCGTCAGAAACGCTACCAGGGTTGGCGGGATGCGGTGGCCCGGGTCTGCCAGTCCTCCCCGGATTCATCAAGCCGCTAAAGTGCATAAAAATCAGAAGGTTCGGTGCGGTAAAATCCGTTTTACAACGATGAGCGGTTCCGTTTAGGGGATGGCCAAACTGTGACGGAGTAGGCATTTGGTATTACTATTGGTTCAACAATAATACTATTATGCTACTAGTTGGTGCGATCGATAGTGGGGATGATCGCACCAAATCGGGAAATCCGGCATGGATCAAACGTTAACGTTCCACCCTGTGGCCTTGCAGTCGCAGCGATTACGCCGGGTGCTCTTTGCCATCCTGGCGGGCGGCAGTGCCCATACACTGCTCTGCTGGATCGCTTTGCAGCTGGACTTTTTCCGCGGTGGGGAAGCCCTGTTCTACTCCCTTTTTGCTGCCCTCTGGGCCGGCCATATCCTGTTTGTCTTGTTTATGCTGGTGGGCCTGAACCGCCGGCTTTCCGAACCTTCCATGATCATGCCGCTGATGGTGTGGTCAACCACCGGGTTATTGGTCACTGCCCTGGTCGTCGATCAGGTGCGTCTGTGTGTCATGTTGATTTTCTTCGCCATCGTCCAGATGGGGGTGTTGCAGGCTTCGCTCCGGCAGTTCATGGCTCTGGCAGGGTATTGCGTGCTGGGGTACGCGCTCGTGCTGGGGGTGGTTTGTGTGTACTGGCCGGAAGTGGTGGACGTGCAGGGCGAGTGGATTCAGTGGGGCCTGTTCAGTGCCATGGTACTGGCCGCCATGCTGGTGGCGTCGGAGATTTCCACCATTCGGTTCCAGTTGGGTAAGCGTAATCAGCAGCTGGCAGAAATTGTTGAGCGTATTCACGACATGGCGGTAAAAGACGAGCTGACCGGGTTCTACCGCCGTCGCCATGCCATGGAGCTGCTGAGCAAGGCGTGCGGGCAGTCTGCCCGTGGCGCGTATCAACTGGGTGTGGTGTACCTGGACCTGGATCATTTCAAGAAAACCAACGATCAGTATGGCCATGGCATGGGCGACCTGGTGTTGCAGCGTTTTGCGGATGTGACACGGCGCCACCTGACCAATCAGGATTTCGCCGCCCGTCTGGGCGGGGAAGAATTCATGCTGGTGTTGCCGGTGAGTGATCCGGAGGAAGCGCGCAATCTGGTGGAGGGTATTCTGCTGGGCATGCGCAGCCAGCGTTTCAAGGACGCTCCCGGGTTGGCGGTCACGGTTTCCGGGGGGCTGGCGATGCTGAATCCTGGCGAAACGCCTGCGCAGTTGATCAAGCGGGCGGACCAGGCGCTGTACCGGGCCAAGGAAACCGGCCGCGATAGATTGATCGTCGGGGAGACGGAATGAATCAGGACCTTCATCAGGCAGAAAAACTGACGTTGAGTGAAAAGCGCCTGATGCAACGCCATAGCCGTTCGGCCATGGCGATCATGGCCATGCATACCTTGCTCTGTGTCGTCTATTTTCAACTGGGCTATATGCATATCGCGCTGCCGGAAGCATTGCTGCTGGTGTCGCTGGTCTGGATTTCTCTGTTGGCTTACCAGCTGCTGATGGCAACCGGCATTACCTTGAATCTGCGTGAGCCAAGTTTGTCGCTGCCGTTGATTCTGTATTTTATCGGGGTGTTCATGGTGTCGGGGTATTACGTGGATGAGTTTCGACTCAGCGTGGTGACCCTGTTCTTTGCCGCCTTGCTGATGGTGTCGTTCCGGCTCAGTGGCAAGGTGATGATTGCCGTGGCGTTTCTGGCCAGTGCAGCCTATGCGCTGATGCTGTGGCTGGCGTTGATGGATCGCTGGGTGCAGCTGAGCCTGTCGGTGGAGCTGTTGCAGTGGCTGGTGTTTGCCATGATCTCGGTCAGTTTTGCCGTCACCGGTGGGGGCGTGAACCGCCTGCGTAATGCGTTGGCAGACAAGAACCGGGACCTGGCCAATGCGGTGGAAAAGGTGCGGGAAATGGCCATCCGTGATGATTTAACCGGCCTGTTCAACCGCCGCCATTTGCTGGATGTTCTGGAGCGCCAGCGGGCGCTGGCCGGTCGTAAAGGGGTGCCGTTTGCGGTCTGTTATGTGGACCTGGATCACTTCAAGAAAATCAACGACCGGCACGGTCATGACTGGGGGGACCGGATACTGCGCCAGTTTTCCGAGCTGGCGTTATCGGGCATGCGTGACGGTGATTTTTTTGGTCGCCTGGGAGGCGAGGAATTCCTGCTGGTGTTGCCGCAAAGTGATGCCCACGGCGCCCTGCTGGTGGCTGAACGTCTACGCCAGCGTTGGCGTGAACAGCGTTTCGATGCCCAGGGTGGCCCGGCCACTGTCAGCCTCTCCGTGGGCGTGGCGGATTATCGGGACGGCGAAAGTGTCGATGAGCTGCTTAACCGGGCCGATCAGGGGTTGTACAAGGCCAAGTCCGGGGGGCGGGACCAGAGCCAAGTGGCGTGAAAAGGCAGTTAATAGTTAATAATGAATAATTAATAGTTACGCGGATGGAACGCCCCGGAAAAAGTAGACACCTTCATTTGGAGAGAAGGTGTCATGAAATACAAAGCCAAGCGCTACTTCAGCGATGATTTCAAACGCGAGGCCGTGCAGGCCTCGCTATCCACCACGCAGACACAGTCCGCACTAGCTGGCAAGCTAGGCATACACCCAAAGTTGTTAAGCCGCTGGC
>NZ_LWFX01001054.1:0-1340 GCF_001635175.1 Alcanivorax sp. HI0083
CGGACCGGTTAGGCAGTCGCTGGCGGCGATTCTTTTGCAGGATGGCCGCTGGAGGAAAGTCCGGGCTCCACAGGGCAGGGTGCCAGGTAACGCCTGGGGGCCACACTGGGAACGGTGTGGCTACGGCTAGTGCCACAGAGAAGATACCGCCTGTTCCGTCCTCGTGTCGGAACCGGTAAGGGTGAAAAGGTGCGGTAAGAGCGCACCGCGCCGCTGGCAACAGCGGTGGCAGGGTAAACCCCACCCGGAGCAAGACCAAATAGGGATCCGTTGGCGTGGCCCGCGCTGGATCCGGGTAGGTTGCTAGAGGTTTGTGGCGACGCAAACCCGAGATGAATGACTGTCCACGACAGAACCCGGCTTATCGACCGGTCCACCTTATTCCCTATGCGTTGCAAGTGACGAGAAGCGAAGGCTAGCAAGGTTTTCGTGTCTCGTTGCTTGTTATTCGCAATCCTTTCCCTTCTTGATCTGGGTCATGATGCAAAAATGATGTGCCGCTAGGCTTGCCCGCTCACGCAGTTCGGAGCTCGGCATGGCACAGGTGGATACTCTTTTTAGTGAAAATGGCCATGAAGTGCTGCGCTTTGCCGACCTGGTGGTGGGCGAGGGCGTGCAGGCCAACCAGTTCTGTATTCGCCATAACGACCGGGCGGCGCTGATCGACCCCGGTGGCGATCTCACCTATACCCCTTTAACCATTGCGCTCAGCCGTCGCGTTAATCTGGACGGGCTGGAGTATATTCTTGCGTCCCATCAGGACCCGGACATCATCGCATCGCTGCCGCGCTGGTTAATGCATACCCGTTGTCAGGTGGTGGTTAGTCGTCTGTGGGCGCGCTTTCTGCCGCACCTGGCATCGTCCTATGTCACCGGCAAGATGGGGGAGCAGCTGCAGGCGCGGATTCTGGGGGTTGCCGATGAAGGCAAGGTGTTGCCTTTTGCCGGTACCGAGCTGTGGGTGCTGCCGGCGCATTTTCTGCATTCAGTGGGCAATTTCAGCTTCTATGATCCGCTCAGTGGCATCCTCTTTTCCGGTGACGTGGGTGCCAGCCTGGGTGGCGAAGAGGGGCGGGTGGATAACTTTGCAGACCATTGCCACAGCATGCAGGGCTTCCATCGGCGTTACATGGCCAGCAATCGGGCCTGCCGGCTGTGGGTGGCGATGGTGCGCAAGCTCTCGCCGCGGATGATTGTGCCTCAACATGGTGGCTACTTTGAGGGAGATAAGGTGGGCCACTTTCTGGGCTGGCTGGCGCAGCTGGAGTGCGGCGTGGACTTGCTGGATAGCGGTAACTATCGGCTTCCTTCAGCGGATTGCTAATGCGTTCTGCTAATAG
>NZ_LWFX01001055.1:0-3808 GCF_001635175.1 Alcanivorax sp. HI0083
CGCTGGTGATTTCTTCGGCACGATCATCAAACAGCACGATTCTGAAGCGGTCGCCGCCGCGCAGTTTACCCAGGGCCTGGCTGACGCCGTCGGCCAGGGTGGCCAGTTTGGCACTCATGGAGCCGGAAATATCCAGCACGAACACCCAGTCGCTACCGGTGGTGATCGGGGGCAGGTCGTCACCGGGGGTGATGCTGAGCATAAAGGTGCCGCGATCCTTGCCCGGGGCCTTGTAGGCGACCAGGTCCACGCTGCCGGGCAGGTCCTGCTGGTGACGCCAGTAGACGACGATGTCCTGGTCCAGGGTGAACGCATTGGCCGGCTGGCCATTGGTGGCCGGGGGCGCGAAGTTGGCGCTTTCGCTGTTTGTTTCTTCTTCACTGCTGGCGGTTGCCGTGCGGTTGTCCAGTTTGACCTGCCATTGCTGCGGGCCCAGTTGCTGGATCTGCGCTTGGGGGTGTTTGGGCAGACGCAGGGCATCCACCGGGTAGCCGCTGCGCAGATTCAGTGTAAAGCTGAAGTGCTCTTCGACGCTGTCGTTGGCGGTCCAGAACGCCAGCTTCTTCTCGTCCACGCCGCCTTCTTCCAGCGGGTACACATAGCGGCCGATGCCGGTATCCACAAAGGCAGGCTGCATGTAGACCAGCCGTACCCGGGTGTCCTGGCCGGCGTGAACCGGTTGCACCAGCACATCAAAGGCCTTGTAGCTGTCCTTTTCGGTGAGCCCGGCCTCGCGGCCGGCGGCTTTTTCCTGTTCGTAGACCTGGCGGGCCTGCTGCTTTTCCAGCACTTCGCCGATTACCGGCTTGCCGTCGATCCATACGGTGAACTCGGCCACGGTGCCGCGCTCGGGGACCGGGAAGCGGTAGTAGGCTTCCAGGTCCTGATCATTGGGGTTGTGGAAGACCTGCTCCACTTCGGTAATGGCGTAGCCGTCTTCCACGTCCACGGTGACGTGTTGCTCGCGGATCTGTAGCGGCGGCAGGCTGCTGTTGGCTGGCGTCATCAGCCCGGCGGCCAGGGCTGGTGTGGTCAGCGCGCTGCTCAGCAGCAAAGCCAGACCGGAAAAAAGGCGGGTCAATCTGTTCCTGAAACCCATGATGATTCTCCTTGTTATGGATCATGGGGTTCGTTTTACGCGTGGTTGTGTGTTTTGTTAAACGCTGTTCATTAACAAGACATGTCGCAAGGTGTTCAATAGGACTCTGATTTGGCAATTACCCGTTATGGGTCAGTTGCTTACGTGTGGCATCGATTAATGCAGCGAAATCCGGGCGGGCGATGACGGCAAGCACCAGTGTGTAGACCCCGTTGAGCAGGGCGAGCAGGGCATCCGCCTGCATCAGGCTGAGGGCGATAACAATCATGGAAACGGCATCCAGGATTCCCAGCAGCATAAACATGCTGGCCTGTACCTTGAGCGCCGCTGTGTCGCCGGAGGGGTCCGCAGGGGTGGCGGTCTGGATCGGTCGGCCGGCAATAGCCCTGGGTGACAGCAGAGCATTACGTAGCGGTCGTGCCACGATCAACATCAGTGCCATGGCGCCCATGGCCGCCATGCGCAGGGTGTCTTGCGGCAGCAGTTCAAGGGATGCGGTGTAGTTCCCGAACCAGACCAGGCCAGCGACCGCGATGCCAATCAGCAAGGGCGCAGAGAGCACCAGAAACCATAAGGTATTGAGGCGCTGTACAGCTGAGGTGGACGCGGGCATAAACACTTTCCTGGGTCATGTTGTGAGAGATGGCGGTGAGCCGGAGCTACCGCAAACAATAAGGTTAAAGCAGGGAAACTAGCAAAGCCCGGGTGGATAAAAAAGTGCCAAATGTTTCTGTCATTCGGCGCCATTCTTTCTGTCGGTTCTAGCGCCCGCTGAATTGAGGGCAAGGAGCAAAAAGAATGACCGCAATGCTGGCAACCAGCCCGTTGGACCATGCTGATCTGAACCGGGTAGGCGACCCCGAGCGCCGGCAGATGCGCCGGGTGCGCAAACTGTTTTCACTGATGATCGGTTCCGATCCGCAGCCCAGTGAAGGGCAGATGCGGGTGATTCGCGAACACATGCTGATGGGCGACACCCTGGCGGACGCGGTCGTGCACATGTACAAGGGCTTGCCGGCAGGTGAGGGGCGCAAGCTGGTGGACCAGGCGCTGGAGCATGGCATCGACAGTGTTGAGAACCCGCCGCAGGCGCTCACCGCACTGTTCAACCAGATCGACCATGAACCGATCTGGCTGGATCGGGAAAAACTGCGCCTGGCCTGTGATGTCTCGCACCGGGTGGGCCTCTCCGGTGAGCTGGTATTGCGAAACCTGTCGTTGATGGGGGGCTATCTGGGCGCCGCTGCGGCCAAGCCGTTGGTGTTCACCGGGCAGCTGGATCGCATGGCGAACCGGCGCCTGGTGGAAACCGGAAAATTCTGGATGGACGTGACCACGCCGGGCGGCATGGAACGTGATCAGGAAGGGTTCAAAAGTGCGGTGAAAGTGCGGCTGATGCATTCCCAGGTGCGCGCCATGTTGCTGCAATCCGATAAGTGGAACATGGCCTGGGGGCACCCTCTGAATCAGTGGGATTCCATGGCGACCATTCTGGAATTTTCAGTGATTTTTCTCACCGGTCTGCGCTCGCTGGGTTTTATTTTCAGCAAAAAAGAACGGGAAGCGGTGGTGCATCTGTGGCGTTATGTCGGCTATCTGATGGGGGTGGAAGAACGGATCCTGCCCACCTGCGAGGCCGATGCCATGCGGGCGTTTTATCAGGTAGTGGCCACGATTTGCGAAAGCCATGACGACACCCGCAAGCTGGGCCAGGCCCTGGCGGGGGCGTCCCTGCAGGATGGTGGTGACGGTTGGGCGGCGAAACGTATGGCGCGGCTGGAGTACACCCTGCGAGCCGGTTACACCCGTTATATTCTGGGCGACGAAGCCGGCGATAAATTGGGCCTGCCGCGCACGGCAGCCAAGTATGTGTGGCCTGCCCAGATTCCCCTGCGTGTGGGGGCTGAACTGGTGCGCAAGAGCGTACCCGGGGCTAACCGGGTACTGGTATGGCTGGGTGCCAAAGCCCGCAGGGACCAGTTCCCCAAGCGGGTGCAGCGGCTGAAAGCGGATACCACCTTTACGCCAGTGAAGACGTTGGCGCGGTAAAAGCGACGGCAGTACGCCTCACGCGACACAGGTTCGTCCTTCTGCAACGTAAAAGGCCGCACCCAAATTTGGAGCGCGGCCTCTTGCGTTTGTGTGACTACAGCGCTGAAATCGCGTTGTAGCTTGTAGCTTGTAGCTTGTAGCTTGTAGCTGGATGCTAGTCCCTAAAATTATTGAACTGCAGCGGCGTTTCGATTTTGGATTCCCGTAGCAGTGCCATCACCGCCTGCAGATCATCGCGCTTCTTGCCGTTCACCCGCACCTGGTCACCCTGGATCGAGGCTTGTACCTTGATCTTGCTCTCCTTGATTTGCTTCACAATCTGTTTGGCCACGGGCTGGTCGATGCCCTGGCGGAAGGTCAGGGTCAGCGAGAAGGTCTTGCCGCTGTGCTCTGGCTCTTCGGGCTTGTCGGCGCCGGCGGCGCTGATGTTCTGTTTCAGGCAGGCCTTGGCGAACAGTTCTTCCAGTTGGCGCACCTGGAAATCGGATTCGGTCTTCAGGGTGACGGCCAGGCCGTTCTGCTCGATGCTGGCCTCCACGCCGCGGAAATCGAACCGGGTAGACAGCTCGCGGTTGGCGTTGTCCACCGCATGGCGAAGGGCGACTTCATCAATCTCGGAAACAATATCGAAAGACGGCATAGGGAGGTCCTGTCGGC
>NZ_LWFX01001056.1:0-8390 GCF_001635175.1 Alcanivorax sp. HI0083
AAACAATGGCGGCGAGCCTGGCCCGCCGCCATGCGGGAATCACTACGGTGCTTACTTGGTGTAAGGCAGCAGTGTCAGTTCCACGCGACGGTTCTGTTCCCGTCCGCTGGCCGTGTTGTTGCTGGCAATGGGTTGGGTTTCACCAAAGCCCACGGTGTCCAGACGAACCTGTTCAACCCCGAAGCCAGACAGCTTGTTGGATACCGCCTGGGCCCGTTGCTGGGACAGCAGCAGGTTGTAGCGATCGCCGCCAGTGCTGTCTGTGTGTCCGGCCACCTGGATCATGGTGGATTTGTATTCGTTAAGCACTTCGGCTACTGCATCCAGCACCGGATCGAAAGAGGATTTAACGTTGGTGCTGTCGGTGGCAAAGGTCAGGTTGCCCGGCATGTTGAGAATGATGTTTTCGCCATCACGGGTAACGGAAACCCCGGCACCTTCGAGTTTCTGACGCAGCTTGGCTTCCTGAACGTCCATGTAATAGCCCACACCACCACCGGTAATCGCACCGATGCCGGCCCCGGCCAGAGCGCGTTCTTTACGCTCTTTGGCGCTGTCGGACGTGGCGATACCGATCAAGGCGCCGGCGACCGCACCAATTGCCGCACCGGATGTGGCTTTGGAGGTTTGTTTTTCACCCGTGTAGGGGTTAACTGTGCTGCAGCCCGTAACGGCAATCGCACTCGCCAGCGCAAGTGACCCGGCAAATCGTTTCATGAAAGCTCCTTGGGATTCGATAACATATTGGTTTTTTTACTGGTTTAGGCCTGAATGAACCATAGCGGTAGTGTAAAAGCTGGTAAAGTGCCGACGTCACGACTGCACCCAATTTGATCAAATCGTTACAGGATATCGCTTGGCTATTCAGGATTTTTCACCGCCATCGTTGGCGACAATGGACCGGTTGCTGGCTGTGTCCCGGCGCTATTTCGCTCCCCGGCTATTTGGTGCCGATAATGTGGACCCACAGCGCCCGGCGCTGTTTGTGGGTAATCATGGCCTGTACGGCCTGATTGATTCCCCGCTTTTCGTGCTGGAGTTGTACCGGGAAACCGGCGTTTTCCCCAGAGCCCTTGGAGATCGGTTGCATTTCCGCGTGCCGGGCTGGGGGCCATTGCTCAAACGCTGGGGGGCGGTGGAAGGCAACCCCGACAATTGCACGCAACTGATGCAGGCCCGGCAGCCGGTACTGGTCTTTCCCGGTGGAGCGCGGGAGGTGGCCATGCGCAAGGATGAAGTGCACAAGCTGGTGTGGAAGAAACGCACCGGGTTTGCGCGCATGGCCATCGAACACGGTTACGACATTATCCCGTTTGCCTCTGCAGGCTGCGACGAAGCCTACCGCGTGCTGATCGACGGTAACGATTTTCAGCAATCCTGGCTCGGCCGCACTTTGCTGAAGCGCCCACGGCTCGACAAGCTGTTACGCGGTGGCGACATGTTCATGCCATTGAGTCGGGGCGTGGGACCCACCCTGATTCCCAAGCCGGAGCCCCTCTGGTTCCAGATCGGGGCACCAATCTCAACCGCTCCCTGGGCCGGCAAACAGGGCGAGACGGACGCCTGCTGGGCGGTGCGTGAAACCGTCGCGGCGTCGATTCACGGTATGCTCGAGTCCCTGAATCAGGAGCGCGCAGCCGCACGTCAGCAAGGCTGGCGCCGTTGGTTGCTGTAACCCGTCCGCAGCCTTGGCTTTGCACGTAACGCCCAAATCACGCCTTTGTCACAAATAGTCCATCCAGTGTCCTGCCACGCCAGTGAAAGCGCGGCGTGTCAGGGCTACTATGAGTGAAAATAAGGAGTGTATGCATGCGACGCTGGAATGGCTGGGGTGACAGCAATAATCACTATCCGTTGAAACCGTCCGGGTTGGCCTTTATTCAGGCGCGCCTGGGCCGTGCCGAACCGCTACCCGACGCGGAAATGGCGGCAGTGATTGCCCAAGTGCCGGCGTCCCGGCTACCGGAACACCCAGGGGTCAAGACCGATGCGGAAACCCGGCTGCGTCACGCGCGCGGGCAAAGCCTGCCCGACTGGCTGGCCATGCGCTCCGGTGAGTTCGAGCGATTCCCGGATGGGGTTGCCTCGCCTTCCAGCAGCGAAGAAGTTCGCGCACTGCTCGATTGGGCGTTGGCCCAGGGCATTACCGTGATTCCCTATGGCGGTGGCACGTCCGTGGCAGGACATATCAATCCCCCTGAGGGCGATGCACCGGTTCTGACCTTGAGCCTGGCGGCCATGGACCAGCTGATGGATCTGGATACGCAAAGCCAGATCGCCACGTTTGGCGCTGGCACACCCGGCCCCAAGGTGGAGCAACAGCTCCGTGAGCGGGGCTACATGCTGGGGCACTTTCCCCAATCCTGGGAGCTTTCTACCATTGGCGGCTGGGTGGCAAGCCGCTCCAGTGGCCAGCAATCCATGCGTTATGGCCGCATTGAGCAGATGTTTGCCGGTGGTCGAGTGGAAACGCCCAAAGGTACATTGACGATTCCTACCATTCCGGCCTCATCAGCCGGGCCTGACCTGCGGGAAATTATCCTCGGCTCGGAAGGGCGCATGGGGGTGATCACCGAAGTCAAAGTACGGGTCACGCCGTTGCCGGAAACGGAAACGTTTCAGGTGGCGTTCGCCCCGGATTGGGATACCGGCAAAGAGCTGGTGCGGCAGATGACCCAGGCGAAGATACCGCTTTCCATGCTGCGTCTGTCCAATGCGGAAGAAACCCGCACGCACCTGATGTTGGCCGGCCACGAAAAGCTGGTCGGTATTTTGCATCGTTACCTGAATGTGCGTGGCTGTGGTGACGGCAAGTGCATGATTACCTTCGGTGTCACCGGCGACAAGGCGCAGGCGCGCCATGTGCTCGGCCAGGCTCGCAAGCGGATCCGTCAGGCTGGTGGCGTCATGGTGGGTACCCTGCTGGGGAAAAAGTGGGAAGAGTCCCGTTTCCGCTCACCGTACCTGCGCCACGGGCTGTGGGAACACGGCTATGTGGTCGATACCTTTGAAACCGCCGTGGACTGGAATCGGGTGACCCCGGCCATGGTGGCCATGGAACAGGCGGTACGTGACAACGCCGGTGACGGCGAGCAGGTGCATGTTTTTACGCACCTGTCACATTTGTACTCGCAGGGTTCCAGTATTTATACCACTTACGTGTTTCGCTGCGCGGACAGTTACCAAGCCACGCTGGATCGCTGGCGGGTGCTGAAGCAGGCAGCCAGTGAGGCCATTGTGGCGAACGGTGGCACCATCAGTCACCAGCATGGCGTAGGCCGTGACCACGCGCCCTGGTTGCACCACGAAAAAGGCGAGCAGGGAATGGCGGTGCTGAACCGGCTGGTCGATCACTTCGACCCCCTGCATCGCCTGAATCCTGGCTGCTTGATCGACGATTGATACCGGCGCGATTCGCTTACGGACAAACAGGGGAAGACTCTATGCTCGGCCAACGCCGCACGTTGACAGAACTGGCCGCACCCGCCACACAGGGCAAGCCGCAATGGGACCTGATCGTTATCGGTGGCGGCATCACGGGTGCCGGTGTCATGCTGGAGGCGGCCCGTCGCGGACAACGGGTGCTGCTATTGGAGCAAACCGATTTCGCATGGGGGACCTCGAGTCGTTCCTCCAAAATGGTGCACGGCGGCCTACGCTACATCGCCCAGGGCGATATTGCCCTGACACGCCACTCACTGCTGGAACGTGAACGTTTGCTCAATGAGTTGCCGGGGCTGGTGGAGCGGGCCACCTATCTTTTCCCGTTACGCAAGGGCGTATTCCCCGGGCGCTGGCCCATGAAGGCGGTGTTGTGGCTGTACGATTTCCTGGCCGGTATTCGCGACCACCGTTACCTGAACAAGGCACAGCTGTTAAAGCGGGTGCCCGGGTTGCAGGATCAGGATCTCACCGGGGCCATGTGCTATACCGACGCGCTCACCGACGATTGCCGCCTGGTCATGCGCACGCTGCTGGAAGGGGCGCGCCATGGCGGGGTAGCACAAAATTACGCGCGTGTTGTTCAGGCCGAACAGAGCGGGAAAGGTGAACAGGGCTTCTCTGTTACCGTGGAAGACCGGGTCAGTGGTGAGCTGTCCACGCTCAAGGCTGCTGCGGTGGTGAGCGCTACCGGAGCCTGGGCAGACCGTTTTTCCGGCGCTGAGGCCAGAGTGCGGCCATTGCGTGGCAGCCACCTGTTTATCGACCCGGCCGCATTGCCGGTTAACGATTGCCTTACGGTGATGCACCCCGATGATGGTCGGCCGGTGTTTGTGTTCCCCTGGGAAGGGGTGACCTGTGTGGGCACCACGGACCTGGACCACCCCCAGGACATGGATATTGAAGCTGCGGCCAGTGATCGGGAAGTAGTCTACCTGCTCAAGCTGATCAACACCCAGTTCCCCGGCCGCAACGTCACCCGTGATCACATCTATTCGACCATCGCCGGGGTGCGCCCGGTTATCGCCTCCGGCAAGGGCGTGGATCCGTCCAAGGAGCGTCGGGACCATGCGGTGTGGGGTGAAAATGGCATTGTCACCGTCAGCGGCGGCAAGCTCACCACCTTTCGGTTGATTGCACTGGATGCGCTGTTGGCCACCGGTTTGATCGACGCTAAAGAGCACCGTCGCAGCCAGAAAAGCAAAGCGCGGGGGTTTGAGCCCATCGAGAATGCCCCCGAGGCCGTGGAGGCGTTTCTGCATGCGGACCAGGCGAACCCCGCCTTTATTGCGTGGATCCTTGCCCATGAATCGGTGGTGCATCTGGATGATCTGATGTTGCGCCGCACCCGCCTTGGGCTGGTCAAGCCCGCCGCAGGGATCGCGGTGCTGTCGTCATTGCGTGCGCAAATCCAACAGGCCCTGGGCTGGGATGACAGCCGCTGGGACAAGGAGCTGATCCGCTACCGGGAGATCCACCAGCGTTTCTACGGCGTGCCCACACCTGCTGGTGCCGCTGCTGAGCCGAACGTTTCGGCCGAGATCCGGGAGAAGCAGGCAGGATGATGGATGAGCCGCTGGTACTGGCGCTGGATCAGGGCACACAAAGCGTGCGTGCCATGTTATTCAATCGCGACGGCGAGTTGATCGCCCGTTACCAGCAGCATATCGAGCCTTATTTCTCCCTCGAACCGGGTCAGGCAGAACAACATGCCGGCTATTTCTGGGAGCAGCTCGGACTCGCTTGCCAGGGATTATGGGAGCAGCACGGCGCACTCAAACATCAGGTTAAAGCGGTGGCTCTGACCACCCAGCGCGCTTCGGTGGTGTGTCTTGATGAACACAAGCAACCGATACGCCCGGCGATTATCTGGCTGGACCAGCGCCGCACGGATTCCATCCCCCGACTGCCCTGGTGGCTGGCAGCCCCGGTGACAGTGATCGGGCAGGGGGAAACCCTGCGGCAGTTCCAGGCCAAGGCCGAGTGCAACTGGCTGGCGGTGGACGAACCTGTGCTATGGCAGAAAACCCGACATTTTCTGCTGCTGTCGGGCTACCTGACCTATCAGCTTACCGGGCAGCTGCGGGACTGTACCGCGTCCCAGGTGGGCTACATTCCTTTCGATTATAAAAGGCGCTGCTGGGCAGCGGCCCATGACCTTAAATGGCAGGCGTTGCGGGTGCGCCGTGAACAGTTACCGGAACTGGTAGAGCCGGGCAAACCACTGGGGGCGATCACCGAGCAGGCCAGCCTGGCCACAGGCATCCCCGCAGGGCTGCCCCTGATTGCCTGCGGCGCGGACAAAGCCTGCGAAGTGTTGGGTGCCGGCGCCTTTACCCCGGAAATTGGCAACCTCAGTTACGGCACCACCGCCACGTTCAACACCTGCAACGCGCACTATGTCGAGCCAATCACCTTTGTCCCGGCCTACGGCGCCGCCGTGCCCGACCGCTATAATTCCGAAATCATCGTTCAGCGCGGTTACTGGATGGTGAACTGGTTCAAGCGTGAATTCGGGCAACAGGAAGTGCAGCAGGCCGAAACGCTGGGCGTGGCGCCGGAAACGCTCTTTGAAGCCTTGCTGGAAGAGTCTTCGCCGGGCGCCATGGGGTTGATGCTGCAGCCGTTCTGGAACCCGGGCGTGCGTATTCCCGGGCCAGAAGCCAAAGGTGCCATTATTGGGTTTGGCGATGTACACACCCGCGCCCACCTGTACCGAGCGATTATCGAGGGCATCGCCTATGCCCTGCGTGAGGGAAAAGAACGGCTGGAAAAGCGTAACCGCATTCCGGTCAACTCCCTGCGCGTGTCTGGTGGTGGCTCGCAAAGCGATGCGATCATGCAGATCACCGCGAACATCTTCAATTTGCCTGCAGTGAGGCCCCACACCACGGAAACCTCCGGTTTGGGGGCTGCGATCAATGCGGCCGTTGCTTTGGGGCTGCACCCGGACTATCCCTCTGCGGTGGCCGCCATGACACGCCCGGGTGATACCTTCCTGCCAGAGGCGGCCCCGGCACGTCACTACGACGCCCTGTACCGGGACGTCTACCGCAAGTTATATCCTCGGCTGGCGCCGTTATACCGTTCCATTCGCCGCATTACCGGCTATCCGGCTCGGGTTTAATCACGCCCGCGCTGTCCTCTGTGGTAGGGTCTTACCTCCATTGTCTTCACGGTTTGTGTCCATGTTCCGCTGGTGCTCAACGCTGTCTCTGCTTGCCGCTTTGCTGGTGCTGCCTTTGGCTGCGCACAGTGACGATAACAGCAACACCCTGAGCCAATTGCGGGCCGATCTATCACAGGGCCAGCTGGGGGTGCTGTTACAGCGCCAGGATATCGTGCCGTTGCCGGCGTCGACCATCAAACCCTGGGTGCAGGCGCAGCCCATCGACCGTTTTGCCATTACCGGATTCAATGAAAGCGACAGCCGTTTTGCGGCGCGGGTACGGCTGCATTTTCCTGATGGCGCCATCAGCTTCCTCCGCCTGGAGGGGGCCCCGGCTAACCCCTACACATTAACCGACTGGTACGATTACAGTTCCGGGATGCGGCTAACCGCGCTACTGGAAGAAGGCCGCTGGCTGCAAAGTGAAGCAGGCAAGGCGTTTCTGGAAGCGCTCGGTGAGTCACAAAATCAGGCGCGTGTAGCCAACCTGGCGCAAGGGCGTCCTGCGGCACTGAAATTGTGGCTGACCCAGTGTCTGGGCAAGCCCTGCGAGCGCATTGCTGTGGAACATCAGCTTGAATCCGAACAGCCGATGGTTTGGTTGCTGCGCCGGGCAATTGCGAGTGGCGGCATGGACCAGTACCGGCAACAGCACGATGCGTTGCTGACAGCGCTGGGTGACGATCCTTACCTGTGGTGGCTGGAAGGGCAGTATGCGCTGGAATACCAGCAGTGTGCCTGGCTGGCCTCGCCATTACGCGAGGCCTGGCTGCGCCATCAGGAGGTGCTGGTTCTGGCGGATGTGGCTCTGCAGTGCACGCTGAACCACACCCCGGAGAAAACCGCCTTTGGCACGGCGCTGACTCGACAACTGCCTGTGGCTACGATCATGGATTCGGTAACTGCGTTTTTTGCAGCCCATAACCGCTCGGTACCAGAAAATTGGCGGCGGTGGGGCCAGACCTCTTTACCACTCATCCCGCCGTCTGATCAGGAGTAACGCCATGCGTGTATCGGAACTGGCAAAAAAGGCGAACACCACCGCAGAAACCGTGCGCCATTACACGGATATCGGTTTGCTGTCACCGAGTCGCGACAGCCATAACGGCTACCGTTATTACGGGGCAGAGGATTTACGCTTGTTGCGGTTTGCCCTGAAAGCCCGGTCTCTGGGGTTCACTCTGGGCGATATTCAGTCACTGACTCAGGCCTCCCGCGAAGGGGAAACACCTTGTGGCCAGGTCCGCACCCTGATTGAAAGGCGGCTAACGCAGGTAGAAGCTCGAATCGCCGAACTGCAGGCGTTGAGTGCTCGTATGCGTGATGCGATGAATGAATGGCAGGGTGCGCCGGACTGCCGGCTGGATGATGGCCGGGTATGTGGTCTGATTGATTCCTTTGTGGGTAACGAAGCAGAGTAGGGCAGCGCTGGCTGAACCGTTGAGCCTTTCGTTTAGAAACTTATCCAGCACAAGGAGCAGGAGGAGCGGAGAAGAGCACCTGCAGCCATCATCAGTATTGGCTACAGGTGCTCGCCAGCGGAGCACGCTAGGTGCTCGATTTTTTCTGCGAACTCCCTTTCTTCTTGTCGGCGATGGCCGAACCGGACTTGTTCTTGTCCGATTTGTTGTCAGTGGTGGTCTCTTTTTCCTCGCCTTTGCCATCCGTCTTGTTCTCCGCTGCCGCTTTCTCGGCGGCGGCTTCAGCGCGGGCTTCGGCTTTCTTTTCTTCCTTGGCGGCGTCTTCTTTCACCAGGCCAAGAATATGCCAGCCGGCCTTC
>NZ_LWFX01001057.1:0-12170 GCF_001635175.1 Alcanivorax sp. HI0083
GATTCAGGACCGTCAACTCAAGAGCGGCCATATCCGTGGCGTCATGCGACTTTTCCCACCGATTCAGGTCATGGAGTCCATGCTGTTCGAGGCAATCTGGCTGGGCGAAATCCTGTTGACCGTTGCCATCTTCAGCGGCTTTCTTTACGTGGATAATCTGTTTGCCCAGCATCTGATGCACAAAACCGTGCTGACCCTGGTGTCCTGGGTAGTATTCGCCGTTCTGCTCGGCGGCCGCTATCTGCGAGGCTGGCGGGGGCGCACCGCCATTCGCTTTACCCTCAGTGGTTTTGCGGTCTTGCTGGTGGCCTTCTTCGGCAGTCAGCTGGTGCTGGAATTCATCCTGAAACGCTGACACACAACACTCCTCACGCAACACGCTTTTGCGTGCCCGGCGTGGGGCCTGACGCATATAGCTTGCCTCTCTCCTTGACACCCCAACCCCCCGGCCCGAACAATAGCGGGCCGACTGGCGGATAAACGATATTTCCTTTGGATACCTACTCTGACGGGTGGCTGATTGGCGCCCTGATTATTCTGATTCTGGCCTCTGCGTTCTTCTCCAGCAGTGAAACCGGCATGGTGGCCATTAACCGCTACCGCCTTCGACATCTGGCCCGTCAGGGACAAAAAGCGGCCAGCCGGGTGGAAGCCCTGCTCAAACGCACGGACCGGCTGCTGTCCGTCATCCTCATTGGCAACAACTTCGTCAATAACTTTGCCGCCACCGTGGCCGCCATTCTGGCGATTCGCTGGCTGGGCGACAGCGGCGCCGCTGTGGCGCCGGTGGTGATCACCATCATCATGCTGGTTTTTGCGGAGATCACCCCGAAGACCTACGCCGCCATGCGCCCGGAGCGAGTCGCGTTCCCTGCCAGCGTGGTCCTCAAGCCTCTGCAGGTACTGCTGGCGCCGCTGGTGTGGATGGTCAACGGGGTCAGCAGCATGCTGCTCCGGCTAGCGGGCATTCGCCCCAACGAGCAGGACGAGGACCACCTGAGCCCGGAAGAGCTTCGTACTGTGGTCAATGAAGCCGGCGGGCTGATTCCCGAGAATCACCAGAAAATGTTGCTCAACATTCTCGACCTGGAAACCGTGACGGTGGAAGACATCATGGTCCCCCGTAACGAAATGGTGGGGATTGATCTGGATGACGACATGCACGACATCCTCACTACTCTACGCTCCAGCCAGCACACCCGGCTGCCGGTGTTCAATGGCGACCCGAACAACATGATCGGCTTGCTGCACCTGCGTAAACTAAGCCGCCTGCTGCTCAAGGACGAAATCAACAAAGCCGAGCTGATGCAATATACGGTGGAGCCTTACTTCGTACCGGAAGCCACCTCCCTGCATCAGCAGCTGATCAACTTCCAGAATGCCAAACGCCGCATCGGCATTGTCGTGGATGAGTATGGCGACGTGCAGGGCCTGGTCACCCTGGAAGATATTCTCGAAGAAATCGTTGGCGAGTTCACCACCGACCTGGCCGCCACCAGCCAGGACATCCATCCCCAGGAGGATGGCAGCTTCGTGATCGACGGCTCCTCCACCCTGCGCGACATCAACCGCGCCCTGCAATGGGAACTGCCCACCGATGGTCCCAAGACCCTTAACGGGCTGATCCTTGAATACCTGCAGGATATCCCCGACGCCAATATCTCGGTGAGAATCGATCAGTATCTGATCGAGATTTTGCAGGTGAAGGACAATATGGTGAAGGCAGTGAGAGCAAGGAAGGCGAGTTAAGTTGACAGTTGATAGTGGAAAGCTGACAGCTGCGCGATCAAAATTCCTGTTTTCTTAAAGCAATGAGGCCGCGCCCAACCTTTGGGCGCGGCCTCTTGCGTTTCAAGATAACCCCTACGGTTAACGCGCAGCTGTCAGCTTTCCACTATCAACTGCCCTTCAAACCCGATCCGCGATCGGCGACCCAACCCAGGCGAGAATATCGGCCTCGTAGCGCTTCACCAGCGCACGCCCTTCGGCGATGGCTTCCTTGGCACGGTGAAAATCCATCAGCGCGAAGTCTTCCAGCATTGGCACCAGCGTCACTTCAGGCGGATCGCCAGCCATACGCGAGCGGGTAATGCGGTCCTGCATGATATTGATGCTGGACGCCACCACATCGAAAAAACCCGGATCCTGACCGTCTCCTGAAGCAAAGTAATCCATCATTTTCTGCCAGATACTGCGCTCTTCAGCGGTGCCTTCCTCTCCCTCTGCCTGGCTGCGTGTGTCCCGGGACAGATGGGCGCCCACCAACTGGGCATTGAGATTCACCGCGATCACCACATCTGCGCCCATGGCGCGAGCGGCAGACACAGGAACCGGATTCACCAGGCCACCATCCAACATCCAGCGCCCCTGCATCTTCACTGGAGAAAACAGCCCCGGCAAGGCACAGGATGCCCGCGCGGCATCCAGCATCCGCCCTTTGGTTATCCAGACTTCGCGGCCACTTTTCATGTCTGTGGCCACGGTGACCAGCTTCTTGTCCAGGGTCTCGATTTCCGGGTTTTCATGGTGGTCCTGAAAAAAGCTGAACAGCTTTTCCCCTTTCACCATGCCGCCGGAAAAACTGATATCCAGCAAACCGAACACATCTTTCACCGTCAGGGATTCCACCCAGTCGGCAAAAGCGTTGAGCGTGCCAGTAACATAGGCGCCCCCCACCAGTGCGCCAATGGATGTCCCCGCCACCACCTGGGGCTGCACACCAATTTCTTCCAGCGCCTGGATTACCCCGATATGCGCCCAACCGCGGGCAGAACCACTGCCCAGCGCCAGCCCGACCACCGGCCGCACAGGCTCCTGATCACCAATCTGCGTTGTCATCGGTTTTTCTCCGCGCGCACCACGCAAGGAGCTGGCTCGCCGTTCATACGCTGATCAATACGGCGAAACACCTCTCGCTTTTCGTCATCCGAGAGCAGCCCCCAGATGGAGATTTCCCCGCCGGTACGGAAACAGCCCACACAGATATCATCTTCATCCAGTGCGCAGATCGACACACACGGCGACACCAGTTGCCTGTCAGTCATGGAAGCGTTCATCCACCTCCAGATGCTGGGCAAACTCTTTGGCATGGGCCACGTAGTGCATGCTGCCCATGGTCAACATGGCCTTGTGCCCTTCACCTATTTCCTTCACCACCTTGGCCGGAGACCCCATCACCAGGGAATTGTCCGGAATTTTCATTCCTTCCGGCACCAGCGAATTGGCGCCGATAATGCAGTTATTGCCGATAACGGCCTTGTTGAGCACCACCGCATTGATGCCGATAAGGCTGTTATCGCCCACCGTACAGCCATGCAGCATGACCTTGTGGCCCACGGTCACGTCCCGACCCAGCTTCATGGGTACGCCCGGATCCACGTGCAGCACCGCACCGTCCTGGATGTTGGTATTTTCACCGATTTCGATCACGTCGTTATCGGCCCGCAACACCGCGTTGAACCAGATACTGCTGTTGGCTTCCATGATCACCGAACCGATCACGGTGGCGTTGTCTGCGATCCAGTGACCACTACCACGCTGCTCCAGGCGGCGCTCACCAATTTTATAAATCATTCGACTCCCCTTTGTTTCCTCGTGCCAGGCAGAGGGTTAACAGGCAGAAAGTTACTTCACCTCGAACTCAATGCCCGCATCATAGACGTGGTTGATCAGATCCAGAATCATGAAGGCGGTCAGACCCCAAATGCGCTTATCTTCATAGTAATAGCTGGGGATACGGAACTGGCGCCCAAACACATCAATGGGGCTGGACAGCTCCGGAATCTCATCCAGAAAGAACTGCAAGGGCACCTGGAAGATGGTATCAATTTCACCCGGCTCGGCCTGCAGCTCCGCTTCCGGGCTGACAATGCCCACAAAAGGCGTCACTTTCATGCCATAACGGGAGGCCAGCGGAGACAACTGCCCCAGCACATCCACATAATCCGGCGACAACCCCACCTCTTCCTGGCTTTCACGCAGGGCCGTCATCAGCAGATTCTTGTCGCCCGGGTCCCGCTTTCCACCGGGGAAAGCCACCTCACCAGCGTGGGTCGGCATGGAATTGGAGCGAACCGTCAGGATAACCCGAGGCTCCGACACATCAACCAACGGCATCAGAACGGCAGCCTCGGGCAACGCCAGGGGCAATTCTGTGCGTCTGTAATCCGGCAAACGCTGCCTGAGCTGCTCAAGCACACCCTTCTCCAATCCTCAAATTCAAACGGTAGTTTGAACAGCCCGGGCGCCCTGGGCAAGCCTTGTCAAAGCCCACCGCCGACCACCGGTCACAAACTCGCCCTCCTTTCCTGACGCGGCAAGACATTGGCTTACACCAAACGAACTAACTGCCAACAGGCTCTCAAACCCTTGCTCTACAAGCATTCCGCGGTTTTTTCTGAAAACCGCCCGGCCCCAAAACGCAATCTCTCCGCTTTTTATTACCCCACCGACTAGTCGCGGCCTGAAAAATTCAGCACCGATGGCGAATGTCACTGCAGGAAAAATCGCGCAAGACTGAGTGCGTGAGGTTCAATTATCAGGGATGAAAATGATGACAGGGCAAGCCATAGCCCACCTTGTTCTTGCAGGACTCTTGTTGATTCTGGGAACACAGGCGAACGCTACCGACCTTTCATTTTTCGATGAAATTCCCGCCGGCAATAGCGCGGACATTGCCCAGGACGGTGCGGATCTCAATGCCTCCATAACCCAGCAGGGAAAAAACACCGGCACCCTCCAACAGGAAGGCCTCAGCCATACCGCTTCACTTCAGCAAAAGGGTTACGCCAACCAGGCTGACATCATTCAGCACGGCACGGCGCAACAAGCGGACATCACCCAGCTCGGCTGGGAAAACCTGGCAGTGGCAAGCCAATACGGCACAGGCAACAACGCCTCTCTCTTCCAGGAAGGCAGCCACAACACAATCACGCTCGATCAAAACGGCGATTACAACCGCGCCATCATTGCCCAATACGGGGTCGGCAATAACGCCGATGTGGCGCAATACGGTAACGCCAACGCTGTTTCGGTTACCCAGATCGGGGCCGGACTCCACGTCTCCATTCAGCAATGGGATTGAAATGGACGACGTTATTTTGCCTAAGACCTAGCCTAAACCTTGAGGAGATACACCCATGAAAACCTTGAAACCGCTTGCCGCTGCCATTCTGGCAACCCTGGCAACTGCATCCTGGGCTGCGAACAATTCAGCCACCACCAACCAGACCGGCGCCGGCAACACCGCCAGCACCGTACAAAGCAGCACCGACGATGCGGTTGCCACGGTTGATCAAACCGGCAACAACAACAGCGCCGACGTCAGCCAGGCCAACAGCGTCAACATGATGACTGCGGACATCGACACCGTAGGTGACGACAACGCTGCCACCATCACCCAGGATGACAGCTGGTTCGCCACTGCCACGGTTGAGCAGGACGGCACCCTTAACACCGCCACCATCACCCAGGTTGCCATTTCCGACAACACCAATGGCACCATTCAGCAAATCGCAGGTAACGAAGACTCCGTTGCCAGCATCACTCAGACATCCGCCTTCTCCAGCGACGCGACCATCGTTCAAAGTGCCAGCCTGAACGCGGATGCTTCCATCACTCAAACCGGCGTCGACCACCTCGCCAACATCACCCAGAACAATCTGATTGGGTCTACGGCCACGGTTAACCAGTCCAACGTCAACAATACCGCCGACGTGCTGCAGGATGATTCCTGGTTCGCCACCGCCACCGTAGACCAGACCGGTGCAGACAACATTGCCAGCATCAGCCAAGTGGCCATTTCCGACAATGCCACCGCCACCATCACCCAAAGCGGCGATAACAACAACGGTCTGATCAGCCAGGATTTCTCGTTCAACTCTGACGCAATGATTGATCAGTACGGCACCAACGGCGATGCGGATATCATCCAGGACGAATCCACTAGCAGCTATGCAGAAATCGTTCAGGGTGGCGACGCCAACATTGCACAGGTTGACCAGGGACTGGGCGACCGTAATACCGCCTATGTGAACCAG
Organism: Alcanivorax sp. HI0083; assembly: GCF_001635175.1. Lineage (NCBI taxonomy): Bacteria > Pseudomonadati > Pseudomonadota > Gammaproteobacteria > Oceanospirillales > Alcanivoracaceae > Alcanivorax > Alcanivorax sp. HI0083. The sequence continues at coordinate 6,039 of NZ_LWFX01001057.1, forward strand.
TCAGGCACGGCCAATGATGCGGAAGTGGACCAATCCGGCTCCGACAACCTGGCTAACGTGGACCAACACGGCAACGCCAACGTAGCAGTGGCACACTCCCACGGCGGCAACAGCGTTATCGATGTGGACCAGCTGGGTGACAACAACCTGGCCAACGTAGAGCAGGACGCCATTTCAGAATACGGCATCGCAACCATTACCCAGCCTGGCTCTGACAACGAAGCCTTTATTACCCAGTTCGGCATTGGCGCCTCTGGCAATGAAAACGTGGCCACCATCCTGCAGGAAGCCACTCTGGACTCAGCCACCATCACCCAGATGGGCGGCGGCGGTAACAACGCCTTTATCCACCAGAACTGATCATCCCGTGATCACGTCGGGGCCACACTGTGGCCCCGACCTCGTTGTGCCCACCCATAATACCAACGCCTAACCCGGGGGCCGGACCCAAGAGGACAATGTCATGGCGCTGCCGCCTGCACTGCGGATGCTTTTTCCCGCGCTTATGCTGTCTCCCTGTCTCCTGCTTGCAGACAGCAGCACCCCGCAAATTGAACAACACAGCAGTATTAATACCGCCAGCCTCTATCAACAGAGCAGCACCGCCAGCCTTGCAATCATTCGGCAATCCCGAAGCCATGACGTCAATGCCATAATCAGCCAGCAACACAGCCACCGCAGTGACGCCAACATCGATCAGACGCAGTCTCATCATAGCGAGGCACGGATATCACAAGACCACACCGATAGCGCCACAGGCAGCATCCAACAGAATCAGTCACCGTCCTCTCGAGCTGATATAGAGCAGTCAAACGGGTCGGATATCGACGCGAGCATCGCACAGTACGGCACGGGTAACGACGCGCTGATAGCGCAGAGTCATATGGACAGCCGGGCATCCATTGAACAGCACAGCCCGCTTCACGATATCGAGGGAAGCACCGCAACAATCCTGCAATCAGCGGGCAATAGTTCGGGGAAAATCATCCAGTTTGGAGTGGGCAATCATGCAACGGTACATCAGTTCTAATCGGCAACGGTGCCTCGGCACCCTCACCCGCGCAGCGGGGCTTACCCTGTTACTCATCGGAGCAGCGACACCCATGGCCGCCTATTCGTCACCCTGCACTGTGGACATCATTGCCACTGCTGAAAAACAGCAACACCGTTTCCACCTGCTGCTCCAATGCGAGGCAGCCGACAGCAATCTTCATTATGAAATCGGCATTGAGAAAAAAGGGCCCAACGGAAGCAGCCGCACCCGTCAATCCGGCCATATTTCAGTGCATGCAGGAAAAAATCAGGCAGGGAATATCGCCATCAACATCATGCCAACAGATACCGTTACGGCCACCGCCACCATCCGTCGGGGTGACACGCTAATGGCCAATACCACGCGCATCTTTACGCCTGGCTCGCTTTAGTCACCAACTCATCGTTCCCAGCAACAGATTGGCAAGACTGCAGCAATCCGCCCCGGCTAACCGGCGGTGTTTTATTAGCGATCACGCCGGCCAGAGGTTTCTAATGTCTCGCCCCTCAAGGCCAGGCCGTACTGCTTAATCACCTCGGAATCCATATCAGCGGGATTCTCAAGCTGCCAGTTGCCGTCCATAACCCCCTTGACGATAAGGTGTGCCACTGCGGCTTCGATCGCCAGTTTGACACATTGCTGAACCGGCTCGTTGGTGGTGACCCCGGCTTCGGTTTCCAGTAATTCCTTGAAGTCGATATACCGGTACACACCGACCTGCAGCTCTTTACTGTAGATAGTCTTGCGTGTTGAGACCGTGTTGATGATCCGCCCTGTGCGCACATCAACAGCCCGCAGATTCACTGTTACCTGGTCCGTTCGGTATTGCTCCGATGCGCCGACCCCCAGATAACGCGCGCCCAGCCCACCGGTCTTGATATTGGACTCATAGGCAACAATGCCACCCTGAAAAAGAATGTCCGAGGAAAACAGGTCAGGGACATCCGCCACGCGCACGCCTTCCTTCTGGCGCTTTTCTACCACGGCCCGGGCAATCTTGCGCTCAGTCAGCAGGTCTTGCAGTCCTTCCCGTTCCAGAGTGAGGAACCAACCAGAGCGATTAAGGGCATCAATAAGAAACGCCGCAGCGCCCTGGGTGACCGCCGTGGAAAATGACGAAGACGGCGCCGGCCGATATTGCCCGGTCAAATCCCGAAAGCTGTATACCGAGGCCATGATTCGACCTTTGGGGGGCGGCATGCTTTCAAGATCCAGAGCCACATCGGATTTTTTCACCAGCTCAGGGGCTTCCGGCTCCAGAGGCGGAGTCACACACCCAACCAACAGCAGGATCGGCAAGACCAGCATCACTAGCCCGCAACGGTTGTAACCATTCATCCTTGAGTTTCCCAGCGTAGAGCGTCTAAAAGGTATCGGGGACCAGGCCATCCACCGCAATCTGGGTGACTTCGCCGGTATTGATGTCTTCAATAATGATGGACAACACACCCTGGTCATCGATGATGTTAATAGCAAAATCATCGGTCACGATGCTGCCTTCGTTGCCCGCCCCCACATCCGCCAGCAGCTGGCTCAATAGCCGGGACTGCAACGACGATGTCAGGCGATCCAGATCAGAAGGCCTTTCATACGCAGACGAAGACGCTTCCGGATCCTTGTAATCGTTTTGCGCCTGGGCATTGCCCAGCAGGTGGGAACCGTTGAGGGGGTTGCCTCCAAAGTTTGGATTGACCGGCTGGTAAATCAGCTCACTGGCCGCAACAGGGCCAGCAACAAGAACAAACAGACAATAAAGCGTTTTCATTAGTAGCCGTCCTTGGCCAGATCAGGGTTGCCTACCAGAGTATCCAGCACTTTCATGCGCCGGACCCTGAATTCAATGGATTGCACCATCTGCTGTACCCGAGCATCTTCCCAGTTGGACGCAAACGACAACACAAAGCGCTCCAGCGTCGTATCGTCCGATTTCACTGTAATAATGCTGCCACTGCGGGCGGAGGGTTGCTCATAAATGCTGATACTGAAAGGCGAATCGGGAAACAGGTAATGACGTTGATAGGCAAACTGCTGATAAAACCGTTTGCCGATAGGGGTAATCGTCTGATCGACAACCACCCCCATGTCTTTTTCATTCAGGGCGGCCGCTGTCCCGGAAAATGCGAGGAGACTGCAGATGAATGGCACCCACGCCAATCGCAGCCCACACACAGCTACTCTCCGCTCTCTTCCAGGTGGTTCTCATGCACCCAGCGCATCACACCCACCCGATTCTTCACGCCAACCTTCCGGTAAAGGCTTTGCAAATGAGCCTTCACCGTATGCGTACTCAGGCAAAGGGCATCAGCGATTTCATGGTTACTCATGCCACGCACCACATGATCCAGCATCTGCCGTTCACGACTGGTGAGGCTTTCAAAGACATGCCCGCAACGGGTTGGGGTTTTGCGGTGACGGACCAGGTAATCCATGTAGCTGCGCGGGAACCAGCTGCGCCCCTTGCAAACCACATCCAGCGCCTTGGAAATAAGGGCGTCGTTGTCCTGCTGATAAATAACGCCTTTAACCACCGGCCAGTTAAGCAGGAAAAAAATATTATCGCCCCGATCGGCATTAACCAGGATAACCCTGCACAGGGGCATATTTTCCTGGACACGGCCAAGCAACTTTTCCATTTCCGGAGTCGAAAAGTCCAGCACATTAATAAGCACCAGATCATCCTGGATATGATCACAAAAGAGATCATCACTGCTGATTGCGGTGCAGGATACGCCTCGCTGGTTCTCAATGGATTTTGCTAAAAGCCGGATTGCAAGATTGTTGCAATGTGAAACCACCAAATAGGTTTTGCTTTCGTCACGCGTCCCGTGCGCCATCGACACATCCATATCAATGTCCCTTTCCCCAAGTTCATGGCCAATGGACCACGAAATATCGCTCCCTTCACGTTACCAACACAGACATTATCAACCTGGTCTGTCGGCAGGCTGGCATCTGCCAACCGGGATCGTTAGTCTATGTCCACCATTTTCCAGTAGCACTAGTTCTATCGGCTATATTTTAAAATATGTAAAATAGTGATGTTTGTCACAAAAAATATCACTTTATTTTTATATACGCCATTGCCATATCATTCATACCCAAAGTGGGCAATTACCTTTGTGGCGGTATTTTGGGGGCTTTTCATACCGCTTATAGTGAGTTTTCCATGAAATTCTGTAGCCATTGCGGCAACCCCAACCTGCAGTTCAGCATTCCGGAAGGAGATAACCGGCCACGCTACTGGTGCCCGGATTGCCAAACCATCCATTACCAGAACCCCAAGATTGTGGTGGGCTCCGTACCGATTTGGGAAGGTAAAGTCCTGCTCTGCAAACGCGCCATCGAGCCTCGCAAAGGCTATTGGACACTGCCCGCAGGTTACATGGAAAACGGCGAAACCCTGCAGGAAGGTGCGGCCAGAGAGACATGGGAAGAAGCCTGCGCCACGGTGGCCATCGGCGACTTGTATACAGTCTTCAACCTGCCGCACATCAATCAGGTGTATGTGTTTTTTCTGGGAGACGTGGAGGACGGCAAATACGGTGTCGGGGAAGAGAGCAGTGACGCAGGTCTGTTTGCCCTGGATGACATTCCCTGGGATGAGCTGGCCTTCCCCACCATCGGGCGCACGCTGCGGTTTTATATTGATGACCTTGCCCGCAATGATTTCCCCGTGCGCACCCAGGATATCCAGCCGCTTAAGCGTCGGCCCAAAGACGAATAACCGGATCTCGGCAGCTCTCAGTGGGTGCCCGGCAGCGGCTCCAGCTTCCACAAATCGATGGCAGGCTCTTCATAGGGATGCGACAGGCGTAACGCACTGATCACCGCTTGCAGGCACGCGCCCAGGCAAAGCGTCTCCACCCGGTACTCTTCCACCACTTCCACCTGATCATGCTGACCGAGAAAGGGCTGACTCCCTGACAGGGGCCGGAATTGCCCCTGACCCAGCGTCTGAAAGCTGCAATGATCGTAATCACCCAGGTGCCCGGCACCGGCCTCGAAAATGGCCGTTTTCACCTGTTCCACATGGCTCACGGGCACGTAAAAGCACAATTTGTAATGTTGATCACTGGCCTCTGTCATTCATGCCTCCCAGTGCGTTGAACGTTACGATGCCACCCCGGTATCCGAGGGTAGCGCAGACACAAATTCTGGCTTCAACGCATACTCACCATGGGCGGAAATCCAGATACCTTCCGCCGAAACCGTTTGCTCGCCATTTACCCAGACACTGCCTTCACAGCGTAACTTGCGGCGCTCCAGCGAAACCAGCCGGGCTTCGAAATCCACCGGCGTGTTTAACGGCGTGGCCGCCAAGTAGCGGATATTCAAAGTGCCGGTCATGCCGATTTGACGGACATAATCCTGCGTCTTGGCCATCAGCATATCCAACGCCAATGCCAGCACGCCACCGTGGACCCGCCCTGGCGGCCCCTGAAACGCGGGACCAAACGTGGCCCGGCCACGAATACGGTCACCATCGATCCACAATTCCAGCGGCGGCGAAAGCGGCGAGGCTTTGCCGGTAAGAATTTCAAAATCCACCAGGTCAGTCACGTCATCACCACTGCCCTGCCCGGCCAGCAGACGCTGCAGAATATCGCTGTAATCCCGCTGGCCTTCCTGCTGCAATGCCTGGCGCAGCTGCTGCACCTGACCGATGTAATCCTGCAACTTTTCATGCGGTGCATCCAGCCGTAACACCTGTTCGGTGAGGCCCGCTAATTCCTGGCCCAGCTGACGATGCAACTGCGCCCGCGTGGACGGCTCTGGCGTTTCCGCCACACGAATATCGCGAAAATGATAGGTGGTTTCAGACATCAATTACCCCAGACTCTTGGGTGTCAACCAGACACCTTCTGCGCTGACGGTCTGGGTGTCCCCGTGCCAGATGCCGCCCTCTACAAAAATTTTCCGCCCTTCCTGGCCGGTAATGTGCGCCCGACATTCAATCGGCGCTTCTATGGGTGTCGCTGCCAGATAACGGATATTCAACGTACCGGTGACGCCCAAACGAAACGCGGCATGCAGCGCACGGGAGAGCCCTGCATCCAGCAGCCAGGCGATCACCCCGCCATGCACCCGTCCCGGCGGCC
>NZ_LWFX01001058.1:0-3386 GCF_001635175.1 Alcanivorax sp. HI0083
CCAGGCCTGCGGGTTGGCCATGGGCCGCGGCAGCTTGTGGCTGGGCAATGCCTTCCAGACACCGTCTTCCTGTTCCGCCAGCACAAACTGGAAGGGATGCAGCCCCGGCACCCCCAAGCGAATATCCGTGGCCAGTAACTGGTCAGGCCCGGCGTCCACATCCATGAACCCCCGGGTGAACCAGGCCAATTTGCGGCCCGCCGGCAGCTGCATGGCCTCGGCATAGTCCTGCGGCGAACGGGGGAAGGTTTCCACTGTCAGCGCATCGCCGTTATCCAGCACACCGGTGACAATCTCCAGTCTCTGCTGTTCCCCCAGCACCGTCACCCGCCACAGCAGGGTGGAAAACGGCATGGGCTGCACCAGACGTGGCGCCTCACTCAAGCCCCGTTGCGCCAGCGTTGGCATCACCCGCTGTGTCATCCACTGCTGGGCCACCAGGCTCCAGCATAGATACAGGGAGGACAGCGTCAGCCCGGTGGCCAGTGCCGCCATTGCCGGCGGTCGTGCCAGAGCCACTATCACGGCAACCAACATGGGCAGGGTATAAAGCGGATCAATGATAAAGACACTGCTGATGGCCACCGGGTCACCCAGTGGCCAGAACAACTGGGTGCCATAAGTGGTAAACGCATCCAGCAGCGGGTGCGTGATCAAACACAGCCCGGTGAACAACCACCAGCGTCGCAACGGAATCTGTGTCTGCCAGCGGGACAGGCACAGGGCCAGCACCAGCGAGACCGGCAACAACACCAGCAGGGAGTGGCTGAAACCGCGATGCTCGGTGAAATTGGCCACCGCATCGCCGTAATCAATCAGCACATCCAGATCGGGCAGGGTGCCCAGCAAGGCGCCACCGAGCAGAGCCCGGCGACCCAGGGGGCGGGAGAGAACAGCGCCCCCGACGGAGGCACCCAATACGGCCTGTGACAATGAATCCATGAATTACTCTAGGGCAGGCGGAGCGACAGTATCGCATCCCGCCTGCCAACAGGCCGTCAATACGGCATTAACCGGCCACGCCCCACAGGCCCTTCAGGCTGTTCAGTGCGGTCGCGCCAACACCTTCACCGCCCAGGAAGCCGAGAATTTTCGGCGCAAACTGGGAGATCATTTCCGGGCTCAGGCCCAGGGCGCTGAAGGCTTTGGAGACACCCTGCAGGGTCGAGATGTTGCCCAGCATGGAAGAGGCCATGCCACCGCCGCCACCCAGCAGGGAATCCAGCCCCGGCACCTTGTTCATGATGCCGCTGAACTGATCACCCGACAGGTTGTTCTGGGCCATGGCCAGCAAGGCGCCGGCACCGCCTGCCGCCTGCTGCTGCGTCACCCCCAGGTCGGCGGACAAAGAATCCACCAATGCCTTCGCTTCACCGGTCACCGCCAGCTTGCTGTTGGCGCTGTCCATGGCACTGGTGGCCGCGTCGTTCGCCTGGTTCACGCTGGCATTGGCCTTGTCGGACGCGTCATTCACCGCCTTGTTGGCCGAGTCGGTCATGGATTTCAGATCAAACGCCTGGGCCGGCGCACTCAGGACCAGGCACAGAGAGGCGCCCATCAAGCCAAAACGGAAAGCGTTCATAGTTGCTCCTTGGTTATCGTCAATCATCCCTGTTCAGAGGGGAACAGTATGGCAAACCTTACCCATGCAAAAAGGCGACGGCCATCACTTTGTGCACGCTTTGCGCAGGGGGTCATTCAAGCGGCTGCTGACATTTCTGCAACAACCCGAGCAACTGCTCTTGCTCACTGCGGCTCAAGCCTTGCAGAAGCTCGGCAAACGCCGCCCGGCGAACCTGCTCAGCGGCATCCGCCATGGCCTGCCCCTGCTCGCTGAGGAACAGGCGCACCTTGCGGCCATCATGCGGGTCGGCTTCCCGGCGTATCAGCCCCTGCGCTTCCAGTGCCTTGATCTTGCGGGTGAGCTGCGCCTTGTCACGGGCCTGGTGGCGCGCCAGGCACTGGGGGGTGGCCCCCGGCGTATTCAGCAGAAACTGTAGCAAGCCGATATCCGGTGGACCCAGCGACACCGGTAGCGCGGACAGCGGTTCACGCATGGCCCCGCGCAGTCGGTTAAGCGTGGCCGTGAACGCCTGGGCAAGAGGCACGGAAATATCATCAGGCATAAGGTTCTCGCGACTGTCAATTTAGTTGACACTGTCAATAAAATAGCAATATAGTTGATATTATCAACTTAAAGCACAGGAGTTACCACCATGAAACACGCCCATGGATTTGCGGCCACCGGCCATGCCTCCCTCTATCTGAAGAAGCTCTGCCGGCATTTCAGCCACAAGGTGGAAACCGAATTCGACGACCACAAGGGCACCATTCGTTTTCCTTTCGGCACCTGCGAGTTGAGTGCAGATGACCAGGCACTACACCTGCACTGCCAGGCCAGTAGCGATGAGCTGGAACGCCTTCGTGAGATTATCGACAGTCACCTGGCCCGCTTCGCCACCCGCGAACCGGTTGACCTGCGCTGGCACTGAAGCGACACCACAACCCGGGTCTACTGTTCGGGGACGTTGTACTGAAAACGGGGCAGGTGCCATTCATAGCGAATCGCCAGCATGCGCATCAGGAAACCACTGGCCAGTGTCACCAGGGTGATGGTCATTTCCCCCAACGGGGTGAATTGCAGCAACAGGTACAGACAAGCCGCCCCCAGTGAAATCACCGCGTACAGTTCTTTCTGAAATACCAGCGGCATGCGGTTACACAGCAGATCACGAATCACCCCGCCAAAGATGCCGGTAATCAACCCGGACAAGACCGCCACCGGTGCACCCAGCTCCATGCCCTGGGCCACCTTCACCCCGATCACCGTAAACACAATCAGCCCCAGCGCATCCAGCACCAGAAACAGCATGCGCAGACGCTGCATCAAGGGAGCCACCCAGGTAGTGACCAGCGCTGCCGCCGCTGTCAGCCCCAGGTATTCCGGGTGTGCCACCCAGGTCAGCGGATAATGCCCGAGCAGCACATCGCGGATGGAACCGCCCCCCATGGCGGTCACACAGGCCACCATCACCACCCCGAACAAGTCCATACGCAGCCGCCCCGCCGCCAATGCGCCGGTCATGGCTTCCGCCGTAATACCTATCAGATACAGCGCTAAAAGCATCGTCATCGCCCTTGCCTCACAGCATTTCCTGTCGCCATCTTGAATTACAAATGAAAACCATTATCATCCACCGCCTGTGATTTTCGCCAGGTATCCCCCAGCCATCACATGCTCCGGTGCCCGCCAACCTGCGTGCACCGCCACTGCATTTCATTATTTCCGGGGGAAACCATGTCTGATTTGCGTTTTTCCGTTCTGGCGACCAGCTTGCTACTGGTGTCCGGCACGGCCTATTCCGAAACCACCGCCAACGACAGTC
>NZ_LWFX01001059.1:0-5686 GCF_001635175.1 Alcanivorax sp. HI0083
GACGTTGTCGCCTTCACTTTTACTGACGGGCATGGGTTCGCCGGTGAGCATGGATTCATCGATGCGGCTCTCGCCTTCTTTCACCGTGCCGTCCACGGCGATTTTTTCACCGGGCCGAACCCGGAGAATATCGCCGGTCTGAACTTGCTCCACGGGGATGTCCCGCTCTTCGCCATCGCGGACCACCCGCGCGGTTTTGGCACCCAGATCCAGCAGCCGTTTCACCGCAGCGCTGGTTTTGCCGCGGGCGCGCACTTCCAGTGCCTGGCCGAGATTGATCAGGCCGATGATCATGGCGCTGGCTTCGAAATACACATGCCGGGCCGCTTCCGGCAGGGCGCCGGGCAACAGGACGACCACCATGGAATAGAGCCAGGCCGCACCGGTGCCCAGTGCGATCAGGGTGTCCATGTTGGCGTTGTGGTTTCGAAATGCCTTCCAGGCGCCGACAAAAAAGTGGCGGCCGGCGGTGGCCAGCACCGCCAGAGTAAGCAGGCCGATAGCCAGCCAGATCCACTGACTGGTTTGCCCGGCGCGGACCATCATGTCGCCGCCCAGCAAGCCCCAGGCCATCAACGGGACACCCAGGCCAAGCCCGAGCCCCATGTGGCGAATAAGGGTGTGGTAGTGGGCCTGTTCGCGGGCCTCCTGCTGTTCCTGCTGATCTGCGCTGTTATCCAGCAGCTCGGCGCCATAACCGGCATCGGTTACCGCGCTGATCAGCGTCTCGGTGCTGGCGGTGCCGCTGACCTGAACGGTGCGATCGGCAAAATTCATGTCGGCCTTGTCGACACCGGGTGTGTTGCGCAGGGCATTTTCAATGGTGCGCACACAGGAGGCGCAGGTGGCGCCGCTGATGCTGAGTTGCACCGATTGGGCGGGGGTAACAGCGGCCTTTTCCGGTTTATCGCGACAGTGTGCGTCTTGATCATGCTGATCGTCGTCGGTGCCGTAACCCGCCTGTACCAGTGCGTCCTGAAGGGCGCTTCTGGAGGCGGTTCCTGTCACTGTGACCTGCTGGGCATGCAGATCCACGGTCACGCTTTCTACACCGGTAATCTGTTCCAGTGCCGCGTTGATGGTGCGGCTGCATCCCTTGCAGGTGGCGCCACTGACAGGCAGGGTCTGTGTCCGTGTTGGCATTGGCATGGTGGCTCCTGTGACGCGGTGTGATGCCAGAAGGTGATGTCAGTCTGTATTGTGAACCTGTGGGTAACCCCAAGGTCAACGGCATGCTATAAATTGCTGGTTACATTGAAAATTTTTATAAAAACGTCATAAAGGCGGAACCATAACAACGCAAACCGCTCAATAAGACCACATAGTGTGGCCATCTTGGATGCCGAATTTTTCGATATCAGTGAGGACGATTTATGTTTAAGAAAACATTGCTTGTGTCAGGCATTGCTCTGGCAGTTTCTGCCCCGGCCATGGCGGCGCAACAAACTTCCGCCGTCCGTGATAACGGTTTTTCCTACAGCTACGGCCAGTTGGCCTACGACCGCTGGGATCTGGATAACGATGTGGACGTGGACGCGCTGAGCGCCGAAGGGTCCTTTGCGCTGGACGAGCACTTGTTCCTGCGTGGTAGCCTGGGTTTCTTTGATGGTGACTATGGTCGCAATGGTGATCTCGACGGTAGCCAGATTTCTGGTGGTGTGGGCTTCCACACTCCGTTGCAGCGTGGTTTGGACTTCGTGACCAGCGCCGACATTATTTACGATGATCGTGATTATGATCCGGGCAACAACGACGATGAGATCGGTTTCGAAGTGCGTGGTGGTGTGCGTCATGCCACTACCGACAAGCTGGAACTGTCCGGTGGTCTGGCGTATCAGGATCTCTACGATGATGACCTGGGCGTTTACGGCCAGGGCCTGTTCAAGGTAAGCCAGGCGGTTGACCTGGGCGCACGCGTCATTGTTGGTGGCGATCGTGATACCTATGGCGTGTTCGGCCGCTACAACTTCTAAGATCCGTTCCAGGACAGTTTGTCTGGAAGCTAAAAGCCCCGCCGGGTGAGAGCCCGGCGGGGCTTTTTTGTGTTTGCCGTATGGCCCTGCTCGCCCGCCTTCTTGGGTCGATGTTACCCGCGCAAGACCTTAAGCCGAATAATTTCGGATTACGCCTTTCAGGCTAGGCGTCAGGCATCTGGCGGGTGATGCTTACTGTGGTAAGCCAGGCTTTAATTGGGGCCCAGCCTTTCTCTTCGCTTTGCTTGATTGAGCCGGCGATGCCCGGGTTGATCTGGTCCCAGCGGGCTATAACAGCGGGATCCATGGCCTGCACTGCATCGAGCAACACGGTTTCATTAACGGCGAGGCTGAGAGCGGGGATCAGCAGTCCTTCTTCCTGTTCGCTGGTTGGGTCTTGCTGTTGCTGCCAGTGGGCCAGGGTTTCCATCAGGCCGCATTGCAGTGCCAGCTCGTTCAGGGGGCGGTTCAGTGATAGCTGCTGATGGTCGGCGAGCAGTTGTTCGCCGGCCAGTTTCAGGTACTGGCGCCGCCGGGCGGGGATGCCTTCTTCACCGGTGAACGCTGCCAGCGCTTTGGGGCTTTCGGTGGTGCCGTTGAGTACCACGCTCAGGGCGGCAAAACCGAGGCTGGCTTCCGCCGGGTCGGTGGCGCCGTGTTGGCGGCGCAGGTTCTGGCGGGTCAGCTCCAGATAGGGATCACTGATCAGCCCGGATTCCGGCCACTCGGGCAGGGCATCCAGATAGCCGGGGTATAAGGGCCAGCTGTCCAGCCTGGCCAGAATGGCCTGCCGGTTGGCGCTCCCGTCTTGTTGGCAGGCACGGCTGGCCAGCAGCAGGTACTGGCTGGCAAAGCGCCGATACCACTGCGCCAGGGCATCGCGTAGTGCGGTCAGGTTTTCTGCATTCGGGTTTTGCTCGAACCGGGTTAGCGCCTGTTGCCATGCCTTTGCGGTGTCAGTAAAACGTTCGTCCGCCTGCTGTTGCCACTGTGCAGCGGGAATCTCTGTCAGAGTGCCGTCACTGACTGGTTGGGGTGTGGACCCGGCGTCGTCACTGGTGTTGTTGTCGCAGGCCAGCAACAGGCAGGCCAGTAATGCCATAAAGAGAAAACGCATAAACAATTCCGGTTAGCGCAGGCTGATCACGGGCCAGCCCTGTTCCCGGGCTTCGCGCTCAAGGGCACTGTCCGGGTCCACGGCCACCGGGTTGTCGACCTTGCGCAGCAGCGGCAGGTCGTTATGGGAGTCGCTGTAGAACCAGCTGTTCTCCAGGGTTTCATCGTTGGCGTTCAGCCATTCCGCCAGCCGCTCCACCTTGCCTTCGCGGTAGCTGGGGGTACCGGCCACGTTGCCGGTATAGCGCTCGCGGCGGCACTCTGCGACGGTGGCAATCAGATGGTCCACACCCAGCCGGTCCGCCAGTGGGGCGGTCACGAAATCGTTGGTGGCGGTGATGATCATCAGGGTGTGGCCCTGGTCGCGGTGTTTCTGCAGCAGGGTTTCGGCCTTGGGAAGCCACATGCTGTCGAGCTTTTCGGCGAGAAACTGTTCACGCCAGAAATGCAGCTGGGCCATATCGTTGTCGGCCAGTACTTTCAGGGAAAAACGCAGGTAAGCCATGATATCCAGACGGCCATTCTGGTAATCCACGTAGAACTGGTCGTTGGTTTCCTTGTAGAGCTGCTGGTCAACAATGCCTTTCTCTACCAGCCAGTCTCCCCACAGGTGGTCGGAATCGCAGCCGATCAGGGTGTTGTCCAGGTCGAAAATCGCGAGCGTCATGGCCTCTCCTTAAATGAAGGGGTCATTTTATGCGAAGCCGATGACAAGTCATACCGGCGGATTCATTGAGTCCGGGGCTCCCTGCGTTTGTTTTGGTGCGTTTGTTGCACGGTTGTGCATTGATCGCAGGTTGCCCGGCAAGGTTTAATGGGCTGACAAGGAGCCAGAGTCCACGATTGCGCGTGGATTCGAAGAGACAACATGACAGGCATTATTGATGACAAAGGGTTTCGGCTGAATGTCGGGATCATTATTGCCGGCCAGGATGGCCGGGTTTTCTGGGGTCGCCGGGTGGGCAACCGTGACGCCTGGCAATTTCCTCAAGGCGGCATGATGCCCGGGGAGTCCCCGGAAGAGACGCTGTTTCGTGAACTGGAAGAAGAAGTGGGGTTGTTGCCGGAACATGTGGAGATTATTGCCAGTACAGAAGGCTGGCTGACCTATCGTTTGCCGCGCCGGTTTCTGCGCCGGCCCCGTAATCGCCCGCACTGTATTGGCCAGCGGCAGAAGTGGTTTTTGCTGCAGTTGACGGCGGAGGAGCAGGCCATCGACCTGTTCGCCAGCGATAGTCCGGAGTTCAAGGACTGGCGCTGGGTCAACTACTGGTATCCGATTCGCAAGGTGGTGCATTTCAAGCGCGGGGTCTATGCCCGTGCCTTGCGTGAACTGGCTCCGGCCCTGAAGAAAGGCACGCCAGGCGCGCGTTCCCCTAATCCTTCTACCTCTGGAGACTCGTCCGATGCTTGAGACCCTGCGGCGCATTGTTCAGGAAGTGAACAACGCGGCGGACATTCCCAGCGCGCTGGATTTGATGGCCAAGCGGGTACGCGATGCCATGGGCACGGAAGTGTGTTCTATCTACTTGCGCGATGAGGACGAGCAGCGCTATGTGCTGATGGCCTCGGAAGGGTTGAAGCAGGAAGCCGTGGGCAAGGTGAGCCTGGGCTTGTCTGAGGGGCTGGTGGGGCAGGTGGGTCTGCGTGAAGAACCGATCAACCTGGAAGACGCTTTTACTCACCCCAAATTCCATTATCTGGCGGAAACCGGGGAGGATGCCTTCCATGCTTTCCTGGGGGTGCCGGTGATGCATCACGGCAAGGTGCTGGGGATCATGGTGGTCCAGCAGCGCGATGTTCGCCGTTTCGACCAGAGCGAAGAAGCCTTTCTGGTGACGATCTCCGCCCAGTTGTCGGCGGTGATTGCCCACGCACACGCGTCAGGGGTGCTGTTCGACCAGTTGGGCGGAGGCGCCGATCTGCCCAGTTTCTATGACGGCCTGCCCGGTTGCGCCGGGGCAGCCATTGGTTACGGCGTATTGTTGTTTCCCGAGGCGGATCTGGCCTCCGTGCCGGATCGGGCCGTAGAGGATGTTAGTAACGAAATTTCCCGGCTGGATGATGCGCTGGTGAAGGTGCGCCAGGAGGTTCGCGATCTGGCCGAGCGGGCATCCAAATCCCTGGGGACCGAAGAGCAGGCCCTGTTTGATGTCTATCTGCGCATGCTGGATCGACACGCCCTGCCGGCGGAAGTGATTGCCCAGATCCGCGAAGGGCAGTGGGCCCAGGGCGCCTTGCGCACGGTGGTTGATGCCCATGTGCGCAATTTCGAAATGATGGATGACCCCTACCTGCGTGAACGGGCGGCGGATGTGCGTGACCTGGGCCGTCGGGTGCTGGCTCAGCTGCAGAGCCAGACCCGGCGTCATGTGATTTTTCCGGACGAGTGCATTCTGCTCGGCGAAGATATTTCTGCGCCCATGCTGATGGAAGTACCCCGTGAACGGGTGCGTGGCATTGTTACCACACGCGGGTCACGGAATTCGCACATGGCCATTGTGGCGCGGGCCATGGGTATCCCCACCGTGGTGGGGGCGCAGAATCTGCCGCGCAAACAAATGGACGACAAGGAAATCATCGTCGATGGTTTCCGT
>NZ_LWFX01001060.1:0-1322 GCF_001635175.1 Alcanivorax sp. HI0083
GCCCCGTCGCCCACCGGTGATCCCCACGTCGGCACGGCTTATATTGCCTTGTTCAATCGTTGCTTTGCGCAGCAGCATGGCGGCCAGTTTATTCTGCGTATCGAAGATACGGATCAGACCCGTTCCACGGATCAGTCCGAACAGATGATCCTGGATTCTCTGAAATGGCTGGGGCTGACCTGGGACGAAGGCCCGGACGTGGGCGGGCCGCATGGGCCGTACCGGCAAAGTGAACGCAAGGGGATGTATCGCCAGTACGCGGACGAGTTGATCGAAAAGGGCCATGCGTTCAAGTGCTACCGCACCAGTGAAGAGCTGGATACGCTTCGTGCTGCGCTAAAAGAGAGCGGCGAGAACCGGGCGCTCAAGCCGTCGGATCTGGAGCTGCCGGCGGATGAGCAGGCGAAACGTGAAGCCGAAGGCGCACCCTACGTGATTCGCATGCGGGTCCCCATGGACGGTCGCTGTGAAATTCAGGACATGCTGCGTGGCACGGTCGAGCTGGACTGGGCGCTGGTCGATGCACAGATTCTGCTGAAATCCGACGGCATGCCAACCTACCACCTGGCGAATATCGTGGACGATCACCTGATGGAGATCACCCATGTCATTCGTGGCGAGGAATGGCTTAACTCTGCGCCCAAGCACAAATTGCTCTATGAATATTTTGGCTGGGAAATGCCGGCGCTGTGTCACATGCCGCTACTGCGTAACCCGGATAAATCCAAACTCAGCAAGCGCAAGAACCCCACCAGTATCCTGTTCTACCAACGCATGGGGTATTTGCCGGAAGCGTTGATCAACTACCTGGGCCGTATGGGGTGGTCCATGCCGGATGAGAGCGAGAAATTTTCGCTGGCGCAGATGCAGGACGCGTTCGATATCCAGCGTGTGTCTCTGGGGGGGCCGGTGTTCGATGTGGAAAAACTTAGCTGGCTGAACGGCCAATGGTTGCGCGATCAGAGCGATGAGCAATTTCTGGACTCGCTGCTGGACTGGGCTTACAACCGTGATTACGCCATGAAAATCATCCCGCACTTGCGCCAGCGGGTGGAGACCTTGTCGGAAGTGGCCGACAAGGCAGCGTTCTGCTTTAACGGTATGCCGGCGATCAACGAAGCCAGTTTCGAGCATAAGCAGTACGCCACCGATGACATCAAGGTGTGGTTGCAGTATCTGCTCTGGACCTATGAAGCGCGCAACGACTGGAACCGTGATGGCTTGTTCGCCGACGCCAAAGCCATCGCCGATGCCCTGGAAGTGAAGATTAAGGATTTCCTGTTCCCGGTCTTCATCGCCATTGCCGGCACCAGTGCCAGTTT
>NZ_LWFX01001061.1:0-5890 GCF_001635175.1 Alcanivorax sp. HI0083
TTGTTCTCCTGGGTATTGATGAGCAGGGAGATGGTTGTGTTGTCCGTGGGCACCCAGGTTGATCACGTGGATGATAATGGTTTCCTGTTTGCGCCTTCCTTTACCTGGCTGCCCACGGACAACACAACCATCTCCCTGCTCATCAATACCCAGGAGAACAATGGCGGGATCTCTGCCCAGTTCCTGCCCGCAGAGGGGACGCTATTGCCGGGCGTCAAAGGGGGTATTCCGGTTAACACCTTTGTGGGGGAGCCAAGTTGGGATCGTTATGATCGCAGGCTGAATGAAGCGACCCTGTTTGTAGATCAACGCCTGAATGACCATTGGAACATGGCACTGACCGCCCGCCATTCCAGTTCTGAGACCGAAACCCGCGAACACTGGGCGGCTATCGGAGCCGGGGTTGCCAGTGATGGGACAACGAATCGGACCATCCATATGGCGGACCGGGAAACGAGCATCAGCAACTTTGATGCTCGCATGGAAGGTAACTTCGGTTTTGCCGGCACTTACCACACTCTCGCGATTGGGGTGGATTACCAGGATGCGCTCTGGGAGGAAGGTAACTATGAATCCACCCTGGGCTCGCCAATCAACCTCTATGATCCGGTGTACGGCAACGTGGATTATAGTGCACTGACACCTGAGGACCGCAATGACAACGCCATTCGTCAAACTGGCGTGTACCTGATTGACCATATGGAGATTGGTAATGTGGTGGTATCCGGCGCCCTGCGCCACGACGAGTCCACCAACAAGGTCTATGTGGTTAACGATAACAACAATGAAAGTGATGACAGCGAAACCACCGGCCGTCTTGGCTTGATGTACCAGTTCGATTTTGGCCTCTCTCCCTATGTGAGTTACTCCGAGGCCTTTGTGCCGAATCTGGGGACTAACGATGGCAGCAGCCTTGCAGCCACCACTGGCGAGCAGCAAGAGGCCGGTTTCAAATACCTCAACGACTCGGGTGATCTTTCTGTCACTGCAGCCTATTTCTACATTGAAGAAACCAACCGTGTGGTGCAGGGAAGCAGCCCCAACACCGTTGACCAGGTCGGCGCTAAATCCGAGGGCTGGGAACTGGAAGTGAAGAAGCGCTTGGGGAATCTTGAGCTGCTGGCCAGTTACACCGACCAACGTGTGGTGGATGACCAATCTGGTGAGCGTCTGCCGTACCTTGCCGACCGTCTGGCCTCTGCCTGGGGTAAGTACGAACTGGAAAATGGTCTGCGCTTTGGTGCCGGTGTGCGTTATGTGGGCGACAATGTGGGCTTTGATTATGCCGGCGATGCAGATGGTGTGGGGGCCAACCCGAAGGTTCCCTCTGTCACGCTGTATGACGCGATGCTCGGTTACGCTGTCAGTGACTGGGACTTCAGCCTCAACGTGCGCAACCTGACAGACAAGGAATACGTCTCCTGGTGCCGCGGTCAGTTGGGTCCCCAAGTGTATGACTGTGGCTACGGTGAAACCCGCACGGTGACCGCCGATGCTCGCTACCGCTTCTGATCAGAGCGTGAAAATAAAAAAACCGGCGCTTGCGCCGGTTTTTTTGTGTCTGCTTATCGGCTTTCTTCAGCCCTGAAAAATCCAGGATTGCTGCACGATATCCAGTTGTTCCATTTCTTCTGCGGTGGGTGCGCGGGCATCGGCGATGGCCACGGCAGACACAGCAAGACCCAGTACCAGCATCAGGGTACGCATAATAATCACTCCTCGGGCCAGAGATCCAATATAAGAACAGAATCAGCAAAAGCGCGGGGGAGTGTAATGGGACGAAAGAAAATGGCATTGGCCGGGCAGGCCAATAGCGTCTGCCCGGCTGGTCAGTTTATGAGCAGGCGCTTAGCCTTTCAGTTTCTGCGCTGCCGCTTTGGCGAAGTAGGTCAGGATGCCGTCGGCCCCGGCCCGCTTGAAGGCCAGCAGGGATTCCATCATCACCTTGTCCTGGTCCAGCCAGCCATTCTGGAAGGCGGCCATGTGCATAGCGTACTCGCCACTCACCTGGTAGGCGTACACCGGCACCTTGAATTCGTCTTTTACCCGGCGCACCACATCCAGATAGGGCATGCCCGGTTTCACCATCACCACGTCGGCACCTTCCGCCAGGTCCAGGGCGATTTCGTGGAGGGCTTCGTCGGCGTTGGCCGGGTCCATCTGGTAGGTGGTCTTGTCCGCCTTGCCCAGGTTGCCTGCGGAGCCGACGGCATCGCGGAACGGACCGTAGTAGGCGCTGGCGTATTTGGCGGAGTAGGCCATGATGCGGGTGTGGATATGGCCGTGATTTTCCAGCGCTTCCCGGATGGCGCCGATGCGGCCGTCCATCATGTCGGAGGGGGCCACCATGTCAGCGCCGGCGTCGGCGTGGGAGAGGGCCTGTTTGACCAGGGCATCCACGGTGACATCGTTGAGTACATAGCCGTTGTCGTCGATGATGCCGTCCTGGCCGTGAGTGGTGAACGGGTCCAGTGCGCCATCGGTGATCACGCCCATTTCCGGCACGGCCGCCTTGATGGCCCGTACCGCACGTTGTGCAAGCCCTTCCGGGTTCCAGGCTTCGCGGCCATCCAGGGTCTTTACCTCGGCCGGAGTGACCGGGAACAGCGCCATGGCCGGGACGCCCAGCTCCGCCAGTTCGCGGGTTTCTTCCACCAGCAAGTCGATACTCTTGCGTTCCACTCCGGGCATGGAGGGCACAGCTTCGGTCTGGTTGCTGCCTTCCAGCACAAATACCGGGTAGATCAGATCGTCCACGGTGAGGGTATGTTCGCGCATCAGCCGGCGGGAAAAATCATCGCGGCGCATGCGGCGCATACGCGTGGCAGGCCAGGGGGCTCGGGTGACAGACATGCGCAGGGTTCCTCTAGTAATATGGGCGCGCCTGATGCGGATGCGTCTTGCTGTTAGCTGGCAGGACACCCAGTAAAGACGTTTCGAGTACCGAGTTTCGAGTTGCGAAAACCTGGATTCGCGCAAACGGGGTTTGCCTTTCGCAACTCGAAACTCGGTACTCGCAATTGGCCCGGGTTGGGGCAGCAACATAACGTGCAGCGCGGTCTGCATCAGACCGATTCACGAGAGTTTAGCAAGAGCGGTAGACGATGGAAAAACAACCGGCCTTTCATCTGGCCTTTTTGGTAAACGACCTGGAAGACGCCGCCGACTTTTATTGTCGGGTGCTGGGTGCGCGCCGAGGCCGTGATGCGCCCAACTGGATCGATATCGACCTGCATGGTCATCAGCTCTCTTTGCATAAAGGCGAAGATCTGACGCCGATCCAGGGCTACAGTGAGGTGGATGGCCACCCGGTGCCCATGCCGCATTTTGGTGTGGTGCTGGATTTTGCCACCTGGGAAATGCTGGTGGAGCGAATTTACGAGCACGACTGGCCGTTTCTGCTTAAACCCCGCGAGCGGTTTGTGGGGCAGCCGGCAGAGCAGGGCACCTTTTTCGTTCAGGACCCCACGGGCAATACGCTGGAGTTCAAGGGGCTGCGCGAGCTGCACCGGATCTTCGAGGTATAACCCATGGGCCGCTGGCGACCAAAGGGCACTCCCGCCTCCAAGTACATTACCTTGGAGGGCTACCATAAGCTCAACGATGAGCTGCAGTATCTGTGGAAGGAAAAGCGTCCGGTGGTTACCCAGGCGGTGCAGGAGGCGGCGGCCCAGGGAGATCGCTCGGAGAACGCGGAATACATCTACGGCAAGAAACAGCTGCGTGAAATTGACCGGCGTGTGCGCTTTCTCAGCAAGCGCCTGGATGACATGACGGTGGTGGATCGGGTGCCGGATGACCAGAGCCGGGTATTTTTTGGCGCCTGGGTGGAACTGGAAAACGACGCCGGTGAGACCGAAATCTACCGGCTGGTGGGGCCGGATGAAACCGATGCGGCAAGAGGCTATATCAGCATCGACGCGCCGCTGGCACGGGCCTTGCTCAAGAAACAGGTGGATGACGAGGTGGAGGTACGAACCCCGGCCGGAGAGCGTTGTCTGTTTATCAACCGCATCTGGTATGAGTGATGCGGCACGCGACATGCTCCACGCAACATGTATAAAACACCGGTTTTTTAGCGTGTTGCGTCATTTTAATTCTTTAGGGGAAAACCGATGACAGGTTCCAGTCGTATCTGGTTCTTTATCCGCAAGTCGCTGCTGGGTGGGCTGACCATTCTGCTGCCCATTTCCATTATCGTGTTCTTCTTTAAATGGATTTATCAGACGGTCACCGAGCTGATTTCGCCGTTTACGTCGGTGTTTATCAGCGCCTTCGGGTTGCCCAAGTTTGTGGCGGACTGGTTGTCGGTGCTGGCGGTGCTGGTGCTGTGTTTTCTGGTGGGCACGCTGGTCGCCACGCGACTGGGAAGCTGGGCCTGGCAGCAGTGGGAAGAGCATGTAATGACACGTCTTCCCGGTTACACCACGGTGCGTGAAGTGATTGCCCAGCTGATGGGCAGCAGTGCGGACAGCCCGTTCAGCCGTGGTGAAGTGGCACGGGTCTGGCTGTATGGCAGGGAGACGGACGTGTCGGTGACCGCACTGGTCACGTCTCGCCACGCGGATGGCCATGTCACCGTTTTTGTGCCCACCGGCCCCAATCCTACCAGCGGATTTATCTACCATCTGGATGCGTCTCTGGTGGAGTTGCATCCGGAAATCGGGGTGGAGAGCATGATGAAAACGGTGGTTTCCTGTGGTGCGGGTACGGCGTCGCTGTTCAGGGCCGACAAGCAGGAAGGCTGATCAGTCCCACTAGGAAGCCGCTGTAGGAGTTCCCTTCCAGGGGACGAACCTCGCGCAGCGAGCCGACCGGAGGGAGGCTTTTCTTTTGAGGCCTGTCGAGCACGGAAATGCCTTATCGCCCTTCGGTCGATTCCGTGCTACGCACGGTTCGCCCCCTGGAAGGGAGCGCCTACAGGGGGGGGGGCGCCTACGCGTTCAATTTCACCTTTTGTTCCGCCAGCGCGCCTTTCATAAAGTCCCGCATGGCTTTCAGGTATAGCCCCTGATCCAGGTGCAGCAGGTGGTTGCCCGGGAACCAGTGCACATCGCAATTATTCCAGTGTTGGCGCAGCAGGTGGCTGTGCTTGGGCGGCGCGAAGCGATCGCCGGCACCACCGATGATCATGCGCCCGCTTTGTGGTACCTGGCAGGGCCAGGTTAACGGCGAATGCAGGGCGGTAATTTCGCGAAGGCCGGCGGTGTTGGTGTCGTAGACCTGATTCAGCAGCTTCACCTGCTGGTTGATCGGGAACCAGCTTTTCATCAAATCGATCACGCTCACCAGCGGTACATTGGGAATGGCAAAGGCCAGGTCCTTTTCCAGTGCCGCCAGCAGGCCGGTGGTGTAACCGCCCAGGGAAATGCCGGTGGCGCCGATGGCGGGTGAGCCTTGCTCGCGCAGCATCCGCATGAACAGGCGCAGGTCATGAATGGCGTGGGCAAAGGTTTCGTTCAGTGCAGCCATGCCCTGGCTGAAAAATTCGGCGCCGCTGAACGGAGCGAAACGGCTCTTGCGGCGGCCATGGAAAGGCAGGGTGTAAAGCAACACATCGAAGCCCTGCTTGTAGAACCAGGGCAGCGCCAGCCAGCGGGTATTGAGCCAGTACGGGTCGGCCACGAATCCGTGAATCATCACCAGGGTGGGGCGCGGGCCGTCGTGGTGGCGCCAGTGTTGCGCCCAGGCGGTGCCGTTGCGGGTGTGATTCAGGTAGCGATCTTTCAGGGCCGGATTTTTCGGTGTGAATGGCGACGCAAAATGCAGGGTGTGGGCGTCGCCATCCTCGGGCTGAAAGTGGTAGCTGGAGACCGGGCTGCGTTTGATCTCCACCTGCGCGGCGGGCGGGGTGAAGAACGCATTGGGATCGCCGGCCGCCAGGAAGGGG
>NZ_LWFX01001062.1:0-3733 GCF_001635175.1 Alcanivorax sp. HI0083
AGCCGTATGCGGTCCTGCTTTAGCCGTTCCATCTCAGGATCCGAAATCGGGCTCTCGCGCATCTCCAGCCCCCGTATCTTTTTGTCCAGTTTATCGTGCTCCAGAATCAACGCCTTGAACGAGGGGTCGGCGTTAGCAAGCTCGTCTATCTTCTGGTGAACATCGGGAAATTCGTGATGAATGCTGTGATTTTCGCCCAACATGAAAGTCGCTCCTTAAATGGAAATGGCAAGCCAGCCCAATACGACCGGCCCTGTTTATGCGACAAGCAGAAACGGTTCACCGTTCCCCTTAACGCTCAAATCACCACATTTTCTGATTAGATTCAATCGCCCGTGGCCGTAAGATAAAAGTGAGCATGGCGGTACGGCCATGTCGAAATCTGCACTACGTTGTCCCCCTGCAGCCTTGTCCTGCAGTGTTTGGTGGTAGTCGGTAAATCCTATCCATCTGCACCACGGAGGCATGCACATGGCATTACCGAAATTAATCACCCGAGATCATCAGGAACACGGCTTGATGCGCATCACCGACCGCTGCCACCACCCTGATGCCGGCCTGTTCGGCCCCGGTTCCATATGCTGGCAACTGATGCGCGAAAACCTCATGTGCCTGGCACAAGGTCGCGTATTACTCCTGGCGCTGGCAGACAGCCGCACAGCGCAACTGACCACATCCGGAAACGACATGATGCAGCGCCTGCAACACACGCAGGTATTTATGCTGAAGCTGGTTTTTGGCAATCTGGACCAGGCGTTACTGACCCTGCAAAGCCCCTGTACCCGCCGCAAAACCCTGTTCGATGTGGAAGACAGCGACACCCTGTTGTACATGCTTACCGCGTGGATGGATTCGTGCCTGCGGATCTATCAAAGCGTTATTGAACCGCTGTCCACCGCCCACCAGGAAAGGCTGTTCGAAGAGACCATGGTGATGGCCGAAGCCATGGGCATACCCCCACAGCGATTACCGGTGCACTGGCATGCACACCAACGCTGGTGGAGCAAACGGCTGGCCCGCAACGGCGACATTCCCCGCCATCGCCGCCAGCTTGGCCATACCCTGATACGCGAACAGGGTTACCCCGGCCGGCTCCCCTACGGGAGTTATCTTGGCCTGGCGTCTTTTCAGATTCCCGAACACCTGCGCGAACAGTTTCGGTTGCCACAAACGGGACTTGATGCCCATCGCAGCTACCAGAAACACATTCACCGGCTAATGGACCTGACCTGCCGGCTACCCGAACGCTTGCGCTACCAGCCCGCCTACCATGAAGCCCTGCAACGGCTTAGCGGCCGCGCCCGCGCGGATCTGCCAACGCGCTTGCTGAATCGCTGGTGGTCCGGGGAATCCGATCTGGTCAGCAGCGGCTGGTCGATTCCGAAAATCGACCGGCTCCCCAGCGCCAGTTATTGAATCGGGAAACGCCACAGGCTTCACGCAACAAGCAACACGCCAAACTCCCGGCGTGTTGCTTGTTGCGTGAGCCCTGTTGCGTTTATTTAAGGTTCATCGGGGATTTGAGGGAATATCACGTTTCTAGCAGTTGGCTTGATTTGTCGTGAATGTCTCGCACGTTGCCGGATGCTAAACGCCGAATGCCTGACGAGGAAACGAGCATCGAGCGTCGCCTGCATAATGTATTATCAGCGTTTGACCGGCGAGTTTTGATGCCAGGCAGCCCCTAAAAAACGCCCACGCTAATATAGGAAGGGGTTCTGGCATCGTGAAGGAGCCTGTAATCCACCAACCTTATTCGTGATGCAAGCATCACTCCCACAAAAAAATCAGCGCTGTTGGGCGTGCTACAGAGACTCCCCAGTTCGTCGCTTCAACCTTCCAGAGCATCAGGGGCCTGATTTAACGTCCGGCATCAGGCGTTTGGCATCCGGCAACGCCGGCATTTCTGGCAACTCTATGGTCAACCAGGCATAACGGCGTTTTTCACGCTAATCCGCGAAGAACCTTATTTAAAGCCGCGGTGTTCCTTAATCATTTCGTAGGCCTTGCTGATTTCCGCGGTTTTTTCCGTGGCCACGCGAATCATTTCTTCCGGCACGCCTTTGGCGGCCAGCTTGTCCGGGTGGTGCTGGCTCATCAGTTTGCGGTAGGTCTTTTTGACCTCCTGATTACTGGCGCTACCAGTGATGCCCAGCACCTGATACGCCTGCGACAGGGACGGACGTGATGGTCCGGCTGCCTGCTGGCCACCCTGGTAGGAATGCCCACCGCGGGCGCCGGAAAATTGCGCCTGGGCCAGCAGCATGTTGAGGATCTGCTGAAACTGGGCGCGCGGCACACCCAGGCCTTCCGCCACCCGCACCAGAATCGCTTCTTCGGCCGGGTCCAGTTCGCCATCGGCCAGCGCGGTTTGCAGCAGAATTTCCAGCAATACCAGAATCAGTTGTTTGCGATGCTTCACGCTTGTCGCAAACGCGGCCACGGTTTGGTCCAGCGGAAAATCGTCCTGCTTGCCCTGGTTAAACAAGGCAATGGCCTGCTTGCGCTGCTCTTCAGACAGCTGCATGCGATCCATCACCGCCCTGGCCTGTGCAATTTCGTCTTCGCTGACACGGCCATCGGCCTTGGCCAGGTGCCCCATGATCGAAAACGCCGTATCGAACAGCGCTGTCTGAATCTGTGACTGTTCGCCCGGGCCATAGGGCCGAAACGGGTTAAAGGTCTGTACCCGTTCGGCGCCCTTGTCGAGCATATGCCCAATCAGCACGCCGATACCCAAGCCAATGGGCCCGCCCGCCAGCATGCCGAGCAGGCCAAGGATGATCTTTCCACCCCAATTGAATTGCATCACGGTTCCTGTTTGGTTGCGTTAAACCAGCCCAGGCTGGTTATCGTGTCGGCCCGGGGCCGGTACTCCGCACTCACCCAGCCCGCATAATCCAGCGAGTCGATGTGAGCAAACACGGTATCAAAATGAATTTCGCCGCTGCCCGGCTCATGGCGCCCGGGATTATCGGCAAACTGAATATGTCCTATATGGGGACAAAGTCGCGAAAGGGAACGGCACAAATCCCCTTCCATAATCTGCATATGATAAAGATCGTATTGCAGGCGGATATTGTCGCGGCCCGCCGCCTCAATCACCGCCATGGCCATGGCCGAGGTATCCACCAGAAAACCGGGCATATCCACCCGGGAGTTGATCGCTTCCAGTGTCAGGGTCAGCCCCTTGGCGGCGAACAGGTCCGCAGCAAAACGCAGGTTCTCCACCAGGGTTGCAAAGGCCACCTCTGACGGCAGCGCTGCCGGTTTCAGGCCCGCCAGACAGTTCATCTGCCCACAGCCCAGCGCCTCGGCGTAGTCCATGGCGGTAAACACACCTTCGCGAAACGCCTCCACCCGATCCGGCAAACACGCAATGCCGCGCTCTCCGGCATCCCAGTCCCCGGCAGGCAAGTTGAATAGCACCTGGGTCAGCCCGTTCTCCGCCAGCAATGACGCCAACTCGTCAGCAGACCAGCCATACGGGAACAGATATTCCACCCCCTTGAAGCCGGCATCCGCCGCAGCGGCAAAGCGGTCCCGGAACGGTAACTCAGTGAACAGCATGGACAGGTTGGCGGCAAAACGTGGCATTACCCGTTCTCCTCTTCGGGATCTACCCCACCGGTGCCAGCAGACAATCGAACGCCATTGAGCCTTTCCAGCTCCAATAGCAGACCACTGTGATCCACATCGCCATGACCGCTTGCCTGCAAGGCCCGATATTGTT